>NZ_JBFOCS010000052.1:0-81131 GCF_040907905.1 Aeromonas sp. s13
TTGTCGCGTTGAGGAGGCGCATATTACGCTTCTCACTTCGAAAGTCAAGCGATTGTTTTCGCTTTTCTTTCGGCGCCCACTTCGCTAGGAAGCTGGCTCATCAGTTCGGCGTGTTCCGCCGTGCTGGTAGGGGCGCATTATAGGGAGCCGCGCCGCGATGACAATAGTTTTTTTGAAGAAAATCACGAAAATTTCAAATTATTCAATTAGAAACAGCTTATTCAGTGTATATATACAAGGTTATCCACAATCCAGCTGTTTCACTCCCCTTTTAGCGTCATTTATATCGCCGCCAGAGCCTTTGGGAGTGCCATACTGGAGCCGATAACCTCTTCCGAGTGGACCATGGTAGCGCCAATCAGGAAAGCTGGTTACCATGGAGGTGAATACAGTGTTGCACCTTTTTTGCTTTCATTTACAAAAGGTCTTTTAAGATGAATTTATCCAAGTTTCCCGTCTATATGCAGGCCGCAATCCTTGCTCTGGTATTGGCAGTGGTTGGCTACCTGGTTGCCCAGGCCCTGCAATTCTCTTTGAAAGCGGAAGTCATTTTTGCAGCAGGTCTGGCGATTGGCGGTTTTGTGGTACCGCTGCTCCTGAAAAGAACCCCGGCTAATGCAGCCGAAGCGATCGCCAATCAGGAGACTTGCACCTTATATGTAGGCAACCTGCCATATCGCGCCAACGAGATTGCCGTGCGCGAATTGTTTGCCGAACAGGGCCAGGTAATTTCCGTACGTCTGATGAAGGACAAGGCAACCGGCAAGCGCAGAGGATTTGGTTTCGTCGAGATGCCTGCTGTCGATGCTGCCAAAGCGATTGCCGCATTGAATGACAAAGAGTATCAGCAGCGCACCCTCAAGGTACGCGAAGCGAACGACAAACGAGACAAAGAAGAGAGGGAGGGTGGTGAAGTCGAAGCTTAATTCCCCTTCAGAACCCCACCTCTTCCAGTGATGACAGCCCCCATGCTTGCAAGGGGGCTGTCAGTTTTTGAGCCTCCCCATCCAGCCGGGTACAGTAAGCCCTGGCAATTACCTCTTCTATATGTACAGGCTGCACGATGGCATGCCCGCCATTGTTCAGCAACCAGGCCACCCGTTTGGCAACGGCACTGCCCGAGTCAATAAGCTGACATTGCGGCATCAGTTGCCCAATCTCTTCATTGAGTAGCGGGAAGTGAGTGCAACCGAGCACCAGCGTATCCGGCTTCTCTTCCCCCTCCAGCCAGTCGGCCAATACCTCGCGCAGTAGCGCCATATTGACCGGTAGGCCCGCCAGCTTGTGTTCGGCTTCTATGACCAGCTCGGTGGTGCCCTTGAGCAGCACCCGCTTGCCCGGGGCAAACTGGGCGATCAGTTCATGGGTATAGTCGCGGCTGACGGTGCCTGGAGTGGCCAGCAGACCGATACAACCGTTGCGAGTCTGCGCAGCTGCGGGCTTGATGGCTGGAACCACCCCCACCACGGGAATATCCAGAGCCTCGCGCAGGGCCGGCAGCGCTATGGTGCTGGCCGTGTTGCAGGCAATCACCACCAGATCGATCTGATGACGGGCCACCATGGTGGTAACCAGGCGGGAACAGGCAGCAATCAGGGCGGGCTCACTCAATTCACCATAGGGGAAATTGGCGTTGTCGAAGCAGTAGAAATAGTTGTGTGCCGGCAGAACGCGACGGATCTCGCGGTAGATGGTCAGGCCACCCATACCGGAGTCAAACACGAGAATATTGGCCACTTGACCTCCCCCTTTGGTGCAAGGCGGCGATCATACTCCCGCCTGCCGCCAATAGAAAAGGCCCTGCCAATGGCAGGGCCCGGGTTTTCTGCTGAGAACGACAGAGCGCTTCAACCTTAAAAGCGATAGTCTGCAGTTACCTTGGCTTCGGCTCCTGGTGCAGCGTAGCCATACGCCCCCTCATAGTTACGATCAAAAAGGTTGTCGATTCGCCCCCCGAGGGTCAGGGCGTTGGTCGCCGGATAGGTCGCTGCCAGATTGAACACTGTATAAGAAGGTAACTGTTTAGTTGCGCCCAGATCGGTCCGTTCCCCGGTATAAAGGATCTCGCCAGACCACAGAACGGAGCCAAGACTGACTTCAGTAATCAAGCTGCCTTTATGCTTGGCCACCCGGTCCAACTGGCGATCTTGCTTGCTTCTATCCTGAGCGCGGGTGTAATCGTAACTCACCTTGTGGTGGAACGGCCCGGTGTCCAATCCAATCGCCAACTCAACACCTTCCAGTCGCACCTCTCCGATGTTGTAAGGACGATAGTCAGGACCGTAGTCGATCATTTCATTGATGTCGTTGCGATAAAGATTCGTTGACCAATCCCAAGCGCTATAGCGGCCAGATAAGTCCAGCTCAATATTCTTGCTCTCTTCTGGCTTGAGATAGTCGCTTTTGGGGGAGTATGGCGAGTAAAGATCCATAAAGGTCGGTGCTTTGAACGCCGTTCCATAGCTCAGTCGGAGATGATGAGACTCATCGATATCCAAACCACTAGCTGCAGACCAAGTGTTGTGGCGACCGTATTGTTCGTTGTCATCGGTCCTGCCGGAAAGCTCAAACAGGAAGGGATTCCAGCCATAACTACCTACAATAAAGAGCCCTGTATTGTCACGGTCAGGCGCAGTAAATGATTGACCACCCGAACGGGAATCAGACTTCAGCTGTTCACGCTGCCAGTCAGCCCCACCCGTGATATTTGCCTCTTTAATTAGGTTCCAGTTATTGACCCAAGAGAGACGAGTCAAGCCAGTGTGAATTGGCGCGCCGCTAGCTTCGCCCTTGTTATCAAGCCAGGTTTTTAGCTTGTTTTCGCCATAGCTAGCTTCTAGGCGACTAGAGATATGATCGCTTTTGAACAGCACTCCGCCATCAAGCTGGGCAGCCTGATTCCGATTCATATCGCTATAGTCACCGTCACTCTCGGTGATGTTATTAAAACCCTGAGCGTTAAAATCAGCGCTCCAGGCATAACTAAAGCTGTGGTTCAGGCCAACCTGACCGTTCAAACCGGCAAAGCCATCACGATCTGGCTGCAGCGACGTCCAGCCATCTTGTGCCCGAACGTCGTAACCATCGGTACGCTCATAGCCGATCATCATATTCATATCGGTCTGCTGGCCAAGTGCCTGCACGGTTCTCAGCTCCCCAAGCCCATAACCATGTGATCCAACACCACCTTTAACGTGAGTCTCGTTGCCATTTTTTGCAGACGTTTTTGTGATGAGGTTGATAACACCACTGATGGCGTCAGAGCCATAGATGGCGGCGCGAGGCCCGCGTATATATTCAACACGCTCGATATTGCCTAGCGGAATCTGGCTAAGGTCATTACTACCGGTTACCAGAGTGGGGACGGGACGGCCATTTACCAGCAGCAGGGAGTGCTTGGTTTTGGCCCCCCTGATGTAAAGGTTGCTTTGATGACCTCTCCCGCCCAGAGTTGCCACTTGAACACCAGGCAGGGTTTTTAACAGATCGGGCAAACTCTGCACCTGACGAGATTCGATCTCGGCACGATCGATCACCACAACGGGCGCCAGCACCGAGCTGACCGGTTGTTCCACGCGGTTGGCCGTAATGACCAGAGTTGGATTGATGGGGATGGTGGTTTGGGCAAACGCCGCCGTCGGCAACAGGGCAGCCGCCAGAAATTTCTTCGGCATGAGAGATCCTTAAGTTCGCGTAAGTATCTACTTCGTGGCCGGTTTCTCTCGGCCCGAAATACGAACTCTGGCAGGTCTTCGGGCTCGGGGGCTGATAGCCTACGGCGACGGCTTCCCGCCTGACGGCAGTGCCCTGATGTCGCTTCGTTCCCCCTTACCGCTGCGCGCCAGCTCCGGATTCTCACCGGATTCCCTATTAAGCATGATGCGCCAAAGCGGGAGGATTATAGGCAGAGCCAAGCTGGATGTATAGCCATCCAGATTTCTATTTATTGCCAGCCAGCGCCGCCAGCCGCTGCTGGGCCCCCTCCATCACCGCCTGTACCCCGGGATGAGAGAGATGGCGTCCTGCCGAGACCAGATAATAAGAGAGGGTAACGTCGGTGAGGGTCGCAATTCGCTCCACCCCGTAGAGGCGACCAATTTCGTCAGCCATCGCCAGCGGCGCCGGGAAGATCCCCATCCCCGCCTTGCCGAACGACTTCATCAGGGTGGAGTCATCAAACTGCCCCACCAGATGGGGATGAATGCCCTGCTGGCGATACCACTCCAGCAGCCGATCGTGGATGGCAGACTTCTCTCCGGGAATAAGCAACGGCAACCCCTCCAGCGAGGCGGGAAAGCCGTCCCGCGCCCGCGCCGCCAGCTCCGGGCTGGCAAACAGTGCCAGCGGGCTGCGCCCCAGCTCGTGGTTATAGCCACGCACGCCGCTGTCGGGAGGGAGCGGGCGATCGATCAGCACCATATCCAGCTTGTGGCGGGCCAGTTCGCTGAACAGCTGCTCGGCCCGCTCCTCGTGACACACCAGCCGCAGCGGCGTCGCCAGCGCCATGGCGGGAGCCAGCAGCTCGAACGCCAGGGTGCGGGGTACCGAATCGGCGATCCCCACCTGCATGGTCAGCTCCTGACTAGCGTGGCGCAGGGTGTGCTCCAGCTCGGCGCCGAGCGAGAAAATCGCCCCCGCCTGCTCCTGCGCCTGCCGACCCGCAGCGGTCAGCACCAGACGCCGCCCCATCCGGTTGAACAGCGCCACCCCGAGGGACTGCTCCAGCTCGGCGACCTGACCGCTGATGGTCTGCGGCGTGAGATGCAGCTGTTCGGCAGCCTGCGTCACGCTGCCGCTGCGCGCCACATGCCAGAAGTAGTAGAGCTGTTTGTAGTTGAGCATGCCATTCCCTATCAGTTTTTACCGAACAACCATCAGCGAGAATCTGATTTTATCGAAACATTGCGGGCTCTAGCATGCAACCATTATCTGAACTGCCCTGCGAACCATCATGCTGGACGTTGTTGTACTCTTCTTTCTGTTTGGTCTGCTGGCCGGTCTGGTGCGCTCCGAGCTCAAACTGCCGCCTGCCCTCTACGACACCCTCTCCCTCTTTCTGCTGCTGGCCATCGGCCTCAAGGGCGGCGTCGGTCTGGCCCAGCAATCCCTGCAACCTCTGATGCCACAACTGGCGCTAGTGATCCTGCTCGGCGTGGTGCAGACCCTGCTCGGCTTTGCCGTGCTGCGCCTCAAGATGAACCGGGTCGATGCCGCCGCCACCGCCGCCCACTATGGTTCGGTCAGCGTCGCCACCTTTGCGGTCGGGGTTAACTGGCTCACCGAGCGAGGCATCAGCTTTGAATCCCAGCTCTCCATCTTCCTCGCGGTGATGGAGATCCCCGCCATTCTGGTGGGCATAGTGCTGGCCCGCGGCATCAGTCGCGAGACCCGCTGGCGCATGCTGGCCCACGAGACCTTCCTCGGCAAAGGGGTGACCCTGCTGCTGGGCGGCATGGCCATCGGCTATCTGGCCGGGCCGGACGGAATTGCCCCGCTCAAACCGTTGTTTGTCGACCTGTTCAAGGGAGCGCTGGCGCTGTTCCTGCTGGAGATGGGCCTGATCGTCGCCCGTCAGTGTCAGGATCTGCGCCGCCACGGCCTGTTCCTGCTCGGCTTCGCCCTGTTGATGCCGCTCGCCTCGGCGGGACTGGGGCTGGCGGCTGGCCAGCTGATGGGCCTCTCTCTCGGCGGCCTGACCTTGCTGGCTACCCTAGCGGCCAGCGCCTCCTATATTGCCGTGCCGGCTACCATGCGCATCGCCGTGCCTCAGGCCAACCCGGGGCTGTCCCTCAGCGCCGTGCTGGGGGTCACCTTCCCGTTCAACATCATGCTGGGGATCCCGCTCTACCACAGCTGGGCCCGCCACTTCACGGAGTAGCCACATGCAGACCGAGACCCGCACCCTGCTGACCGTCATTACGGAAGCCAATCTGGAGCCGACCCTGCTGCGCACCCTCACCCGCGAGGGGCTGCGCGGCTACACCATCACAGATGCCCGCGGCCGGGGGGATCATGGCGAGCGCAACGCCAGCTGGAGCGAGAGCGGCAACATCCGGCTGGAGGCGATCTGCAGTCGGGAGCAGGCAGAGCGGCTGCTGGCCCACCTGCAGAGTCGCTACTACCCCGACTACGCCATGATCGCCTTTCTGCAACCGGTCGAAATCGTGCGACCCGAGAAATTCTGAGCCGGCTTGCCGGCTCTTTTTGTTTACCAAAAGCAAACGTTTAACAGCAAGGAACAAATACACATGAACACCCCTCCGCTGATCGGCCTGGTAATGGGCTCCGACTCCGACTGGCCCGTGCTGCAGGCCGCCGCCCGCATCCTCAAGGAGCACGGCGTGCCCTACGAGGCACAGGTGGTCTCGGCCCATCGCACCCCGGATCTGCTGTTCGAGTATGCCGCCACTGCCCGCGAGCGCGGCCTGCGCGCCATCATCGCCGGGGCCGGTGGTGCCGCCCACCTGCCGGGTATGGTCGCCGCCAAGACCACATTGCCGGTGCTGGGGGTGCCCATCCCCTCCCGTCATCTCAAGGGGATGGACTCCCTGTTCTCCATCGTGCAGATGCCCAAGGGGGTGCCGGTCGCCACCTTCGCCATCGGCGAGGCGGGGGCCGCCAACGCCGCCCTGTTCGCGGTCTCTCTGCTCTCGGTCGCCCGAGATGACGACGCCCCCCGCTACCGGCAGCAGCTCGACGACTTCCGTACCCACGAGCGCGACCGGGTGCTGGCGCTGCAACTGGAGGAGCCGACATGATAGTGCCACCCGCCACCCTCGGCATGCTGGGGGGCGGCCAACTTGGCCGCTACTTCGTGATGGCCGCCCACCGCCTCGGCTACAAGGTGGTGGTACTGGATCCCGATCCGGCCAGCATCGCCGGTGCCGCAGCCGATCACCATATTGTCGCCCCCTATGACGACCAGACCGCCCTGCTCGAGCTGGCCAGCCGCTGCGCCGCCATCAGCTGCGAGTTCGAAAATGTGCCAGCCGCCACCCTCGCGCTGCTCGAAAAACACAAGCCGGTGCGCCCAGGCGCCAGCGCGGTGCGCATCTGTCAGGATCGCCGCGAGGAGAAAGCCTTTCTGCGCGGTGCTGACATCCCGATCGCCCCCTATCTGGCGCTACTGCCGGAAGCGCCCATCCCCGCACAGGCCAGCGAAATCTTCCCCGCCATTCTCAAGACGGCCCGCGAGGGGTACGACGGCAAGGGGCAGTGGCAGGTGAGCGATCTGGATGAGCTGGCGACGGCACTGGCAGCCAGTGGCGTGCCCTGCGTGCTGGAAAAACGGCTGGCGCTGGAGGGGGAGTTTGCCCTGACCCTGGCCCGCAGCCCGAGCGGCGCCATCAGCTCCCTGCCACTGGTGCAGAACTGGCACTGCGGCGGCATTCTCGATCAGACCCGCTCCCCGGCCAATGTGCCGGTGCTGGAGAGCGAGGCCAAAGGGATCGCCGAACACATCATCGCCGCCCTCGATTATGTCGGGGTGCTGACGGTGGAGTTCTTTCTGGTGGAAGGTCGATTGCTGGTCAACGAGCTGGCGCCCCGCCCCCACAACTCGGGTCACCCCAGCCTCGATAACGCCGCATACAGCCAGTTCGAGCTGCAGGTGCGGGCCCTGTGCGATCTGCCGCTGCCAGAGCAGATCGCCGTGCGTCCCGCCCTGTTAATCAACCTGCTGGGGGATCTCTGGCAAAACGGCACGCCAGACTGGGCCGCCCTGCTGACGCTGCCCGTCCTGCATCTGCACCTCTATGGCAAGGGCGAACCCCGCCCCGGCCGCAAGATGGGCCATATCACGGTGACCGGTGACGACTGGTCAATGGTGGAAGAGAGCTGCCGTCAGGCCCGCCAGCTGCTGGGGCTAGCGCCGCGCTGATCGACCATCGGAAATGCAAAGACCCGGGCATGGCCCGGGTCTCTGTTTTTGCTTGCTGTGGCAGGGAGACTTATCAGGCCCGCTCGACCGCTACCGGTGCCGGCAGGCGGATGGTGAGGGAGAGCACCAGCGCCACCACCAGCAACACCAGGATCAAGTGGAAGGTCGCCATAAAGCCGCCAAACAGGGAGGCCACGATGGAGCCGATGATGCTGCCCAGACCAAAGCCCAGATAGATGACGCCGTAGTTCTTGGTCAGGTTGTTGAGACCGAAGAAGTCGCTCACCAGCGAGGGGTAGACGGTGATGGTACCACCGAAGCTGAACGCCACACAGGCGACCGCCACGAAGAACAGATTGGCATTGAGCGGCACGAACAGCAGCAGCGCCATGCCCGCCAGGGTAATCAGCTGGGCAATGGTGATGACCCGGATGCGGGACATCTTGTCGGAGAGGATACCCAGCACCAGACGGCCACCCAGGTTGGCCATGGCGATGATGGCGACGGCATTGGCGGCGACGACAGCAGGCAGACCCACCATCTTCTCGCCGATATCCTTGGCCACGCCGATAACGTAGAGGCCACTCATGCAGGCGGTGAGGAACATCAGCGCCAGCATCCAGTACTGCGGCTTGCGCATCGCCTCAGCCAGAGTGAAGTCACGGCTCTCGCTCTGCTGCACGGAAGCGGCCTGCTTGGGCGCATCCTTCATCAGCATGCCGCCCACCAGCACCATGGACATCGCAATCAAGCCCCACAGCTGGAAGGTGGTCTCAAGGCCGGAGCTGGAGAGCAGCAGCAGGTTGATGTATTTGAAACCGAGACTGCCGAGACCATAGGCACCGATGGAGCAGGCGGAGATGAGCCCCTTGCGCTCCGGGAACCACTTCACGCAGTTGGAGAGGGTCATCAGGTAGCCGGTACCGTCGGCAAAACCGACCAGAATGCCCGCACAGAGGTAGAGCATCGCCAGATTGCTGGCATGGGCGGTGAGGAAGAAGCCGATGCCGAGCAGCACGCCGGCGCCCAGGGTCACGTTGCGCACCCCGAACCGCTCCTGCAGTTTGCCCGCCATGGAGGAGGCGACCGCCAGCGACAGGCTGAGCAGGCCGAAGGCGAAAGCAACCTGACTCACCGGCTCGTCCAGCTTGTCGGAGAGCTGGGCGTTGAACAGGCTCCAGGTGTAGACGGAACCCAGTGCGAACTGGGTGATAATGGTACCGATCAGTGTCAGGTACCGGGTGCGATTCAGATCGATGGTCATGATGCGTCTCGGTCGATGGCCTTAAGGAAATTGAGGCCACTATAGGCAAGACGCAGTTCGCGCCGATCGATTAAGGCATGAAATGCAGATCGGCGGGAATGAATGACAATCAGAGCCGCATCAGCTGACGGAACGCCTTGATGTTGCTGCGACTGACCGGCACCTCGAACGGCAGATCATGGAGTCGGATGAGATAGGTGCTGTTAAACCAGGGGACTATTTCGCGGATCTTGTTGATGTTGACGCAGTAGGAGCGGTGGCAACGGAAGAACCCCTCGGCAGGCAGGCGGCTGACAAACTCGCTGATGGTCATGGTCATCACGTAGCGATCGTCGCGGGTGTAGACATAGGTGAGCTTCTCGTCGGCCTCGGCGTAGTAGATCTGCTCGCAGGGGGTGACGATGATGCGCTCCCCCTTCACCAGATTGACGGTGCGATTGTGCGCTGCCCCCGGCTCGCTCCCCTGCCCCGCCTGCGCCTTGCCCGCTAGCTCCAGCTTTTGCAGCAGGCTGATGAGGCGCGGCTCGTTGTAGGGTTTGAGGATGTAGTCGAACGCCTCCAGCTCGAACGCTTCCACCGCAAACTCCTTGTAGGCGGTGACGAAAACAATGTGGGGCGGGTGACTCGACTTGTGCAGGTTCTTGGCCAGCAGCAGGCCGTCGATGGAGGGGATCTGGATATCCAGAAACACCACGTCCACCTCGTGATCCTGCAGGTATTTGAATGCCTCCAGCCCATCCTCAAAGCTCGCCACTATCTCGATCTGGCTGTGCTGATTCACCAGATAGATGAGCTCCTCGCGAGCCAGATACTCGTCTTCCACAATGATCGCTTTCAGCATGACAACACCTCTCGCGGCACACATTTATCCTCAACCATGATGGCACTCAGCATGGCATCGATTCCTGATCCGGCAGATAGAAACTCACCTCGGTACCCGGTTCCAGCCGCTTGAGATGCAGGCCGTCGCCATAAAGCAGCTTGACCCGCTGATGCACGTTCATCAGGCCGATGCTGCGACTCTCCACCCGACCGGCGGCGACCCCGTCGATCACCGCCTGACTGATGCCGTAACCTGTGTCTCGTACCGATACCCGGATGCCGCCCGCCAGCTGCTTCACCTCGATGGTGACCCGACCCGGCGCGCTACGGGGCTGGATGCCGTGCAGGATGGCGTTTTCCACCAGCGGCTGCAACAGCAGGCTCGGCACCTGAATGTGCACGTCGTCCACCTCGAACACCACCTCCAGCTTGTCGCCGAAACGGGCCTGCTCGATGGCCACGTAGTCGCGTACCTGCTGCAGCTCCTCCTGAATGTCGATAAGCTCATCCCCCTTGTTGAGGTTGTAGCGCAGGTAGTCCGCCAGATTGGCAATGAGCTGGCGCGCCTGCTGGGGCCGGATGCGGATCAGCGACGAGATGGCGTTGAGGGCATTGAACAGGAAGTGCGGGTTGATCTTGCTCTGCAGCGCGGTGAACTCCGCCTTGCGGGTCATCTCCTTGAGCTGCTCGATGCGCGACACCTCCATCTGGGTGGAGATGAGCTGGGACAGGCCCACCGCCATCTCCCGCAGGGAACTGGTGATGCTGTGGGTGCGGCGGTAGTAGATCTTGAGGGTGCCGCTCACCGAGCCGTTTTCCCGCAGCGGAATAATGATGACCGAGTGGAAATCGGAGAGGTGATACTGGCGCAGATCGTTGTTGATGATGATCTGGTCGAGCAGCACCGCCTGCTGGGTCATGCCGCTGATGGCGTGGTGCTCGTCCAGCTCGTAATAGTCCTTGCCCACCCCGACATAGGCCAGCACGTCATGGGTATCTGTGATGGCCACCGCATCGGCGCTGATATCCCGCCGGATCACATCGCACACCTGACTGAGGGAGTGGCGATCGATGTTCTGGAAGAAGGGCAGCGTCTTGTTGGCAATATCGAGCGCCAGCTTGGCCTGCTTGGCGGCAATCAGCTCCTTCTCGTCATCCAGATCCTGCACCAGCTTGATGATAAGGCCGATGCAGAGCGCCCCGGCGATCATCGGATAGGCGATATGGTTGACGATCTCCACCCCGACTTCGTGGGGCTCAGTCAGCAGCCAGATGAGCAGCATGGTCAGCCCTTCGCACAGCATCCCCGCCAGAATACCGTAGAGCCAGAGCCGCGACTTGCGGCAGCGCAGGTGCAGCCAGGTGGCGAGCAGACCGGCGATGATGCTGGCAATCAGGCAAGGGATGGAGGTGTGGCCATCCATGTCGATGAGGTAGCGGTGCAGGCCTGAGATAACCCCGGCCGGAATGCCGACCCAAGGGCCGAACAGGATGCCGCCGGAGATGATGGCGATGATCCGCACGTTGATCAGCGCCCCCTCCACCGGAATGCCGGTGTAGGTGCTGAACACCGCAAACAGGCCGAAGATGGAGGCTACCAGCACCAGCTCGGCCGGGGTGTGATCCCGCTTCTGGAACAGCCGCTGGAACGGCCGGGTGCGGGTCAGGAAGAAGAGGGTCATCAGCATCAGCGCTGCCCGCTCGAACACCGCCAACAACATCATCTGATTCTCAAGCATCTGCGCCCCCTTGCGGCAACCCGACCGATCACCCTAACCCTGACCAATAAATCGGGGCCGGATAAACCAGCCCCTGTGACATCAACAGTACTGACCGGCCACCCAACCGGAGGACCAGGCCCACTGGAAGTTGTAACCGCCGAGCCAGCCGGTCACATCCACCACTTCGCCGATGAAGTAGAGGCCCGGTACCTTGCGCGCTTCCATGGTCTTGGAGGAGAGCTCGTTGGTATCGACGCCCCCCAGGGTCACTTCGGCGGTGCGATATCCCTCGGTGCCGTTGGGCAGGATCTGCCAGTCACCCAGCAGGTTGGCGATCGCCTCAAGTTCCCGCTCGTTGTACTGACGCATCGGCTTGCTGACCAGCTGACCCAGCTCCACCAGCTTGTCGACGAAGCGCTTTGGCAGCTCGCGCCCCAGCACGGTTTTCAGCTCCTGCGCCGGGTGCGCCTGCGCCCATTCACGCAGGGCAGCCGGAATATCCAGCTCCGGCAGCAGGTTGATGTGGATCTTCTCGCCGGCATGCCAGTAGGAGGAGATCTGCAGGATGACGGGGCCGGAGAGGCCGCGGTGGGTGAACAGCATCGCCTCCTTGAAGCGGGTGCCATCCTCGGCGGTCACCGCCACCGGCAGGCTGATGCCCGCCAGATCGGCGAACGCCTCTTTCTCCGCCTGATGGAGGGTAAAGGGCACCAGACCGGCGCGGGTCGGCAGCACGTTGAGGCCGAACTGCTCCGCCAGCTTGAAGCCATAAGGGGTCGCCCCCAGCTTGGGCATGGAGAGACCGCCGGTCGCCACCACCAGCGAATGACAGCCGATCTCACCCTTGCTGGTCGTCAACACAAACCCTTCGTCCTGTTTGCTGACGGTGAGAATTTCGGTCTGGAACTGCAGGGTCACCCCGGCCCAGTCGCACTCGGTGAGCAGCACATCGACGATATCCTTGGCACTCTCGAGACAGAACAGCTGACCCAAAGTGCGCTCGTGATAGTTGACCCCGTGGCGATCCACCAGATCGATGAAATCCTGCTGGGTGTAGCGGGCCAGCGCCGACTTGCTGAAGTGGGGATTCTCCGACAGGTAGGCGTGAGCGCCAGCCTGATGGTTGGTGAAGTTGCAGCGACCGCCGCCACTGATGAGGATCTTGCGGCCCGGTTTCTTGGCATTGTCGAGCACCAGCACGGAGCGGCCACGGTAGCCCGCCTGCGCCGCACACATCAATCCGGCCGCACCGGCCCCGATCACCACCACATCGACCTGCTTCATCATCACTCACTTATCAAAATAGAAACGGCACCTGGCCAGAACCGAGATTGCCTCTGGCGGAACAGAACCATAGTGGCTGCCCACCAGAATAAACAACGGCCCTTAAAAGGGCCGTTATTGTACTGGCTGAACACTAAGTGTCCACGACTATCAGGCGTTGCTGTCCATGATGCTGGCAGGGGCGCCTTTGGCCAGTTCGGCCAGCTCCTTGTCGATGAAGTAGAGGCCTTTGCCATCTTCACCCACCAGACCCAGACGGTCGACGATGCTCTTGAACAGCTTCTCCTCTTCATGCTGCTCGGCCACATACCACTGCAGGAAATTGAAGGTGGAGTAGTCCTGGGTGGTGAAGGCTACGTGGGCCAAACCATTGATGCACTTGGTGATGTGATACTCGTGCTCCAGAGTGGTACGGAACACATCGCCCAGCGACTTGAACTCGTGGGGAGGGGCATCAATGGCACCCAGCTTGGGCATGGCGCCGGTCTCGCTCACATAGGTGAACAGACGCTCCATGTGCTGGCGCTCCTCGACCGCGTGCTGGCGCAGGAAGGTCGCCGCCCCTTCAAAGCCCTTGTCTTCGCACCAGGCGCTCATCTGCAGATAGAGATTGGAGGAGTAGAACTCCAGGTTAATCTGCTCGTTCAACTTCTCGATCATGGCTTGGGCCAGCATCTTGTTTCTCCTCAGTGATTTGGTATCGATTGTCGCCACACTCCCGCCGCGAATCAACCCGCCAACGAGAGGGAGATCCCGTTTCTTTCAGCTCAGGGGGTCAGCTCCCCAAGGGAGGCGACATCCACTGGCGCAGCATAATCGACGCCCGGCAGCTCGAAGCCGTTGAGCTGCATGAAATCCTGCCGCAGCCCTGCAAAGTCCCCCAGCGCGTGGAAATTCTCCGGCGTCACCTTGGGCCAGAGCGCCGAAACGGCGGCCTGAATAGCCGGGTCGAGCTCGTGGTCATCCATCCGGATCAGCCGGTTGCCATCGGCCACCACCCCATTGGCCCCATACATCTTGGCGGCAAACAGTCGCTGCATCTGCTCGATGCAGCCCTCATGGACACCGCGCTCCTTCATCACCCCCATCAGCAAGCCGAGATAAACCGGCAGCACCGGAATATAGGCGCTCGCCTTGGTCACCAGCGCCTTGCAGACTGACACCCAGGCGTGGCCACCAATCTCGGCCAGTTGCAGGTTGATGGTCTCGGCGATGGCGTGCAGATGCTCCTTGGCATAACCGATGGTGCCATCCCGATAGAGGGGATAGGTGGATTCCGGGCCGATGTAGGAGTAGGCGACGGTCTGCGCGCCGGGCGCGAGACAATCGGCCTGCTGCAACGCCTGCATCCAGAGCTGCCAATCCTCGCCCCCCATCACGGTGACGGTATCGCGGATCTCCTCCGGCGTGGCAGGCGCCAGCGACTGCTGCACCAGGGTATCGCGCTCCAGATCCAGCCCCCAACCACTGAATGGCTGGCCGGTGGTCTTGAGCACCGAGCGCACTTGCGTGCCGTCGGGCAGCACCCGGATGCCGCTCGCGAGCGAATAGATCACCAGATCCACCTGCCCAAGCTGCTGGCGGATGGTGTCGATGGCCTGCTGGCGCATGCCGTCGGAGAAGGCATCACCGATCAGGTTGATGGCGATACGCCCCTCCTGCTCCGCCTCCTTGCGAAACCAGATGTTGTTGTACCAACCGGCGCTGCCCAATCCTTTGTCGGAAGGGCCCCGCTCAAACGAGATGCCGATGGTGTCGGCACCGGCACCAAAGGCGAGCGCAATGCGCGACGCCAGTCCAAACCCGGAGGAGGCACCCAGCACCAGCACCCGCTTGGGGCCGTTGAACGGGCCAGCAGCCTTGATCCGTTCGATCTGCTGCTGCACGGCGGCGCGACAGCCGATAGGGTGACAGTTGCGGGCAACACAACCTTGAATCTGGGGATGAATGATCATGGGAAGGCCTCCAAAGAAACTGGCTACAGCATAACCAAATCGAAGGAGATTAACTTGATGCCGGATCGCTATCAGTCAGAAAAGCAGAGGGAAATGAGGCGGATAAACAAAAGGGAGCACGTGGCTCCCCAAAGCGGTATTCAGATGCTTTTTGTTGTTTTGTGTTCATTGCGAAGCACGGGCCCATCCTATGCCTCTCCCCCCAGATCGGCAAGCCGAGGGGTGTGACCGGCGTCAAACTCTTGTTTAATTTATAGGCAAATAGTGGTTAATAACTGAGTGGCTGACCCTGTGTCACACGTCATTAAACTCATTTAAATCCCAAAACTGTGCCTGAGGCACCATTTTAGTTTCAGCAGAGATTGGTATAGTGGGCTGAAGGATCGGTAAGGAGAACCCCCATGAGTGGAACAACCTATTACAAGCATATTCTGGCCGCGATCGACCTCTCTGAAGACAACCGCAAGGTGATCGACAAGGCGGTGGACAGAGCCCGCTCCAACGGCGCCAAGCTGTCGGTTATCCATGTCGATGTGGACCTCAAGGATCTCTACACCGAGATGATCGATATCGACATCGACAACGTGCAGGATCAGGTGATCGCCGAAGCGAAAGAGAAGCTGGAGGCATTTCTGGCCTCGGTGGACTATCCCATCGAGAAGAAGCTGGTGATCTGCGGCGATCTGAGCGAGCGGGTCAATCAGGCAGTCAAGGAGTACGAGATCGACCTGCTGGTGTGCGGCCATCGCCAGAGCTTCTGGAGCCTGCTCACCTCCAGCGCCCGTCAGCTGATGAATACAGTGCCCTGCGATCTGCTGGTCGTCCCCTTGCAGAAGTAATGAAACCGGCGTAGTTTGATTTGCTATGAACATGACCTCATTCAATCACAACTACTGGTGGTGCTGCTCCTAAACAGGCGGCACCGCGTTTCTATTGTAAATTTCCCAAAGAAAACACCGTGACCGCCGAGAGGCGGTCAGCTGTTTTTATCCCTTTGTCGCCTCCCGGCTCACCCAACTGGAGAGAGTGACATGCACAACCCCGTAATCCTGACTGGCGATCGTCCCACCGGCAAACTGCACATCGGCCACTATGTCGGCTCCCTGCGCCAGCGCGTCGAAGCCCAGCACCACTACCGTCAATTCGTGATGATCGCCGACCTGCAGGCGTTGACCGACAACGGCCACAATCCGGCCAAGGTGACCGACAACGTACTGGAGGTGATGGCTGACTATCTGGCGGTCGGCCTCGACCCGGCCAAGACCACCTTCTGCCTGCAGAGCGCCCTGCCCGCTCTCGCCGAGCTCACCTGCTACTACCTCAATCTGGTCAGCGTCGCCCGGCTGGAGCGCAATCCCACCGTCAAGGCGGAGATCCAGCAGAAAGGGTTCGAACGCACGCTGCCAGCCGGTTTTCTGGTCTATCCGGTGAGTCAGGCCGCCGACATCACCGCCTTTCGCGCCAGCCATGTGCCGGTCGGGGAAGATCAGCTGCCGATGCTGGAGCAGACCAACGAGATCGTCCGCCGCTTCAACTCGCTGGTAGGCAAAGAGGTGCTGACCGAATGCCAACCGATCCTGAGCGACACCGGCCGCCTGCCCGGCATCGACGGCAAGGCCAAGATGTCCAAATCCCTCGGCAACACCATAGAACTGGGCATGTCGGCGGAAGAGGTCAAACAGGCGGTGTTCGCCATGTATACCGACCCCAACCACCTCAAGGTGAGCGATCCGGGTCAGGTGGAGGGAAATACGGTGTTCGCCTATCTCGATGCCTTCCACCCCGACAAGGAGCTGGTCGCCGAGATGAAGGCCCACTACCGGCGCGGCGGACTGGGGGACATGCGCTGCAAGCAGGTGCTCAATGACTGCCTGCAGACCCTGCTCGCTCCGATGCGGGAGCGCCGGGCCGCGGCCATCGCCGACAAGAAGATGCTGCTGGAACTGCTCTATCAGGGCACCGAGCAGGCTCGCATCATCACCGATGAGGTATTGGCGGAGGTGAAAAGCGCCATGGGGCTCGACTACTTCGCCAGCATCCGCTGAGCGGGAGTCCCGAGTGCATCGTCGCCGTAGAGGTCGAACACCAGCTGGTGCAGCAGGCTCTTGAACCAGCCGATCGCCTCGTCGTGGGCGGTGAGCGGGTGCCCCGCCATCAGGTAGACGATGGGGATGGCGGGGTCGAGCTGGTGCATCCGCAGCGGGTAGTAGCGGCAGAAGTGGCGCCCGATCATCTCGGGCACCACCACCAGATAGCGACCGGTCGCCATCAACGGCGGCACCGCCATAAAGCTCGGCAACCGCACGCCCAACTCCCGCTCCACCCCGAAGCGGGCCAGCCAGAGCTCTACCATCGCCTGACTGTGACCCCAGCTGGAGGTGTGGATGTGGGGACGGCTCACCAGCTCGACCGGAGTCAGCACATCGGGCAATTCGCTGCCGAGCGGCGACAGGCAGACCAGCGGGTTGTTGAACCACTCCTCCCGCCACAAGCGGGGTGAGAGGTGATTCGCCCCGGCGAAACCGATCACCAGATCCAGCTCACCCTTTTCCAACTCCCGCTCGTAGTCGCTGTCCGCCAGCTCGCACACCTCAAGCCGACAGTGAGGGGCCTGCCGATGGAGCCTGTCCACCAGCACCGGCACCAGCCCGTGCTCTACCGAGCCCGGAGTGGCGATACGGAAAATCCGCCGCGCAGTGGCGGGATCAAACCCCTTGGCCTGCCGCAATCCCTGCTCCAGCATCGCCAGCGCCTGGCGCACCGGACCGGCCAGTGCCTTGGCTCGCTCGGTCGGCATCATCTCGCGCCGACTCATCACGAACAGCGGGTCATCCAGCGCCACCCGCAGCCGCCCCAAGGCGTGACTGACGGTGGATTGGGAGAGATGCAGCCGTTCGGCGGCACGGGTGACGTTGCGCTCCTGCATCAGCATGTCGAATACGGCGAGCAGGTTGAGGTCGAGACGGGCGAGCGAGCTATCCATCGATATTTGCCATAGTTAAATGCCAACAATTCATTTTTACCATAGTAACAGATTGCCTAGAATGCGCTGGCTTAATACATCGGAGATTCAAATGCGTAGCTATCTGTTATTGCTGGCCATTGGCCTGCTGTGGGGTTCCCAGTTCATTTTCATGCACCAGGCCGTCGCCGAGTTGCCCCCCATTCTGGTGGCTGCCGGTCGTGCCCTGTGCGGCAGTCTTACCCTGGGTCTGCTCTGCCTGTTCATGCGGCTCAAGAGTGAGCACACCCCGTGGCGCACCTATATGCTGATCGCCCTGCTGGATGCCACCATCCCCTTCATCATGGTCGCTTGGGGCCAGCAGTATGTGGATAGTGCCATCGCCGCCGTGGTCATGGGTTGTATCCCGTTTGTGACCATTCTGGCTGCACCGCTGTTTATTTCTGGTGAAAGAATCACCAAAACCGGTCTGCTTTCCGTGATCATCGGCTTTGCCGGTGTGCTCACCCTGTTCTGGCCGAAACTCTCCCAGGGCATGAACGCCGGTCTGCTCGGTGCCATGGCCATCCTGCTGGGTGCCAGCTGCTTCGCCATCGGCCTGCTGATGATCAAGCGCTTCGCCAAGGACCATCCGGTCGTGGTCGCCCGCAATATCCTGATCTCCTCGGCAATCCAGTTGCTGCTGGTCGCCCCCTTCATGGTTGATCTCGGCAGCCTGACCCTGCCGAGCACCCAGGCCCTGAGCGCGATCACCGTGCTGGGTACCCTCTGTACCGGTCTGGTCTACTTCCTCTACATGGCACTGATCCAGAAGGCCGGCCCGACGTTCGCCTCCTTCAGCAACTATCTGGTGCCGCTGTTTGGCGTGATGCTGGGCGCCCTGTTCCTCGGCGAGCAGATCCACCCCACCACAGGTGTTGCTCTGGCCCTGATCCTTGGCTCGGTCGCCATGAACCAGTGGGCGCAACAGCGTCGTATGCAGCGCGAGGTCTCCCTATGTCAGGCATCCTGACCACACTGTGCGGTGGTCTGGTACTGATTGCCGGCTGGCAGTATCGCCAGCGGCTGGCCGGGATCCTGGGCCTGCTGATGGTACTGCTGCCCTGGTTCTTCGATAGCAAGCTGCAAGCCATGCTGAGCTATGCCCTGAATGCCTGAAGTCCATCTCTGAATGTGTGACGAGAGTCTATCTCTCCTGTTTTTGGGACTGTTTTAAAAAACCTCCGATTTGTCCCCCGCTACCGGCGCTCTGCGCCGGTTTTTTTATACCTGCCAACCAGCGTCAGATCAGATAGCGATAGCTGAGTCGCTCGTTCTTGCGCGGCCCGATGATCTGCCAGCTCAGCAGAAAACCGCCGTCTATCTCGGTCAACTCGGCGCTGTAGTGATCCGCCCCGCACAGATGGGGTTCGGCGGTCAGCCAGCGGCCATCCCCCTGCGGCAGCAGCTCGAACAGTGCGACCGGCGCCTCATAACGCAAATGGGAGAGACAGATCCCCCGCTCGCTACACTGCCACCAGAAGCGGTTGTGCATGGCGAGTTCCCTTCCATGCGGCGTGATGTAACGGCCCTGCTCGTTAAACAGCCAGCCTCCCTGATGATCGGTCACCTGCACACGCCCCTCGCCCCGACCATTCCAGTCGGTCGCCGACCCCTCGCCATTGCTGGCGGTAAAGGAAAATGATCCGACCTGTGGCAATCGCGCCCATAAACGCTGGATTGCCGCTTCCATCTCGGCCATCATAGCCCCCCTTGAAATTGACAACTGACGATAAATCAAACACATGAACTACTTGATAGGGGTCACCCTGCTCTGGTCATTCTCCTTCAGCCTGATCGGGGTCTACCTCGCTGGTCAGGTCGATGCCTACTTCTCGGTGCTGACCCGCATCGCCCTCGCCAGTCTGGTGTTTCTGCCCTTCCTGCGCCGCCGCTGGCTGCGCCCCGATCTGGCGGCCAAGCTGATGGCGCTGGGCGCCATCCAGCTCGGCATCATGTATCTCTTCTACTACCACTCCTTCCTGCTGCTGACAGTGCCGGAAGTGCTGGTCTTTACCATCTTCACCCCCATCTACGTCACCCTGCTCCACGATCTGCTGGAGCGCCGCTTCAAGCCTGTTTATCTGTGGGGTGCCCTGCTGGCGGTGCTCGGGGCTGCCGTCATCCGCTTCGACGGCCTGACCGAAAGCTATGTGCTGGGATTTCTGGTGGTGCAGGGGGCCAACCTCTGTTTCGCCCTGGGTCAAGTGGGCTACAAGGTACTGCTGGCAAGGGAGGCGGAGCAACCGCCGCAACTGGCGGTGTTCGGCTGCTTCTATCTGGGAGCGCTGGTGATCGCACTGCCCGCCTGGTGGCTGCTGGGCAAGCCACAATACCCAACGTCAGGGTTGCAGTGGGGCATTCTGCTCTGGCTGGGGGTAGGTGCCTCAGGCCTCGGCTACTTCCTCTGGAACAAGGGGGCGACGCTGGTCACCAGCGGAGTGCTGGCCATCATGAACAATGCGCTCATTCCGGCCGGCTTGCTGGTCAATCTGCTGCTCTGGGGCAAGGATACCGACCTGACCCGGCTGACCATCGGCGGCCTGCTGATGCTGGCCTCGCTCTGGGTCTGCCAGCGTGACAAGCGCGGCCAACCCTGACCACACTCAGCCAACGACGGTGTTGTGCTCCCGTCTGGCCTGACTGTGACAGCTGGCCAGCCGGGCCAGCAGATGATCGAGCTGCTCGCCAGCCTGACTCTGCACCAGCCCGATGCTGACGGTGACCGGTCGCTGTGACAGCAGGCTGGCATCAGCAATCTCGAGGCGCAGCCGCTCGGCGATCTCCAGCGCACTCATCCGCTCGGTCTGGGAGAGCATCAGGATAAAACCGTCCTCATCCCAGCGGGCGAAGGGATCTTCCCGCCGCAGTTCATGGCGCACGATACGCGCCAGTTTGGCCAGCATGGCGTCGCAAGCCGCTTCACCAAACAACTGCTGGATTTTGGCCATGTGATCGACCGAAAACTGCAGCAGACTGAAAGTGCCACTCTCGGTCGCCAGCCGCTCCTCCAGCAGTTGCTCGAAGCGGCCACGGCTCTCCAAACCGGTCAGCGGATCGGTGCCATGTCGCTCCTCCACCAGCACGGCAGCGGGATCGAGGTGACGGACAACCCCCAGCAGATAGCCCCGCTCATCGCGACGCATCCGCTCTTCCAGCCGGATGTAGTGACCGTGATGATGCAGAATGCGGTATTCGAGGCGCAGACCGCTGCTGCGGCCGCTCTGGCAGGCGAGCAGGGCATCTTCCAGCCGGGCAACATCGTCGGGATGAACCCGATCCAGCCAGCCGAGATCATCCGGCCAGCACTCTCCCAATCCCAACAGGCGCAGGCAGGAGGGATCACGCTGCAGTCCATGTTGGGCTGACCAGCTCCAGATCCCCGCCTCCAGCAGCGCCATGGCATCAGACAGCAGACCCGGATCAAGCCGGGCAGTCACATCGACCAAAGGTGTCTTGAGCATTTCCATGGGGCGCCTCGAAACAGGATCTGAATACCTGCTCAATAAGTAACATTGGAGTTCACGCCGAGCAACAGGGTCAGATCGCTTTTCCCTGATACCCGTTCATCAAGGTCTGCCAGTTCTCCGGTACGAAGTGGAAACTGGTGTGCAGTTGAGACTCTTTATTGAATGAACGGAGCAAGCGTTCCAGATTGGCCTTCTGCCATTCGCCGGGGGAGCGGATCGCCCCCTTGTCAAAATCGATCACCCACACCTTGCCCTCTTTATCGAGCAGCAGATTGTGGCTGTTGAGATCGGCGTGATAGACCCCGGCATCGTGCAGCTGACGCACCGTCTGACCTATCTTGTGCCATACCTCGGTCGCCACCGGCCCCTGCTTGAGCAGTGCCACCATATCCTTGGCACCGCGAATTCGCTCTATCAGGATATCGGCACGATAGAATGGGCCCTGTTTGACCATGCGGGCACCAAACGGACGCGGCACCGGCAACCCCAGCTCACACAGCTTGGCCAGCAGGGTGTATTCGGCCATGGCACGGCTCGACTCGACCCCTTCGAACCAGAAGCGATCCCGCACCACCTTGCCCACCATGCCGCCGCGATAGTAGTGGCGCAGCACCAGATGGCGGGACTCATCCTTGACGAACCAGGTCACCCCCCGCCCGATGGAGGTTCCCACCACCTGACGGTTGTTCTGCCACCAGGCAGGATCGAATAACTGGGGAGAGGGGTCGCGAAAGGCCCCTTCGGCATACCAACAGATCTGGTTGTGTTCGGTCTGTACTCGCATCGTGGAGATCCCGCTCGGTGGGTCATGGATCGCAATTTTTCAATTGGCGATGAGGCTGCCGCTCTGGCATGCCCGCAATAGTGTCCTTTAATCAACGACGTGCAGAGACAGGTCATGGCGCTGGGCCCGGCCTATCCCGGCTGACGATTGTGCGCAATTTTACAATCCAGAGGGGAGTTTGCATAATGCCATCCACCCTTTTTGCCAGCCGTGCGCCACAACATGCCGCTATTTCAAACGCCTCCCTCCTCCATCTGCATCCTGCGGCTCTCCGCCATCGGGGATTGCTGCCACGCACTGGCGCTGGTGCGCGTCATCCAGCGGGAGTGGCCACAGACCCGCATCACCTGGATTACCGGCAAAATCGAAGCAACCCTGTTTGCCGATCTGCCCGGCGTCGAGGTGATCCCCTTCGACAAGAGCAAGGGGTGGCGCGGCTATCGCGATCTCTGGCAGACCCTCAAGGGGCGCAAATTCGATGCCCTGCTCCACCTGCAGGCAGCGATGCGGGCCAGCATCGCCACCCTCGGCATCAAGGCCAAGGTCAAACTCGGGTTTGATCGGGAGCGGGCCAACGACGGCCAGTGGCTATTCACCAACCACAAGGTAGCTTCGCCTGCCTCCCCCCATGTGCTGGATGGTTTCCTCGCCTTTGCCAAGGAGCTCGGCATCAAGGATCTGACCCCGGATTGGCAACTGCCCATCAGCGCCGAACATCAGGCGTGGGCAAGGGAGAAGATTGGCGGCAAACCGACCCTGCTGATCTGCGCTGCAGCCAGCAAGGCCTTCAAGAACTGGACGGCCGCAGGTTATGCCGCGCTGGTGGATCACGCCGCCAACAAAGGCTTTCAGGTCTATCTCTGTGGCGGGCCTGCCAAACTGGAGCGGGATCTGGCTGCCGAGATCCAGCGCTTAAGCCAGAGCAAACCGGTCGATCTGGTGGGGCAGACCAACCTCAAGCAGCTGCTGGCGCTGATTGGTGAGGCGAGTCTGGTGCTGGCCCCCGATACCGGCCCCACCCATATGGCCACCATAGTGGGCACGCCGGTGATCGGTCTCTATGCCCACCACAATCCGGCCCGCACCGGCCCATATCTGTGCCGCGACTACGTGGTCAGCGTCTATCAGGAGCTGGTCGAGCAGGAGACCGGCAAGCCGCTGGCCGAATTGAGCTGGCGCACCCGTCTCAAAGACCCGGAGGCCATGCGAAAAATCACCAGCGAGCAGGTGATCGCCGCGTTCGATCGGCTCTGCGCCGATCGTCAGCTGCCGCAGTGACAGGGCACCTCGGGAATTCCGAGCCATCAGGCAGGGATAACCTGATAGCCTCTGCCCTCAGCCAAAGGCACAATGCAGGCTGATGTGGGTTACGCTCCCGCAGCAAGCTACGAATACTTTGATCGGCTGGAATATGATTCCGGCCGTTTTTTTATTCGCCGCATTCTGGTAAAATTCGCCGCCTTTACATCCTCCTGACTCAAGAATTTTCCGCGTTTTGCGTTTGGCTGTCTCCCTTTCGGGCACAAGACGGCGGTCTCTGCTACAACCAAAACAGCGGTTTCGATTAAAGGTAATAATATGGCGCAACAAGGCACTCTCTATATCATCTCTTCTCCGAGCGGCGCTGGTAAATCCAGTCTGCTCAATGCCTTGCTGACCCAACATAACGCTGCGGGCAAGATGCAGCTGTCGGTTTCCCACACCACTCGCGCCACCCGCCCAGGCGAAGAGCACGGCGTGCACTACCACTTCGTCCAGGTGGAAGAGTTCAAGGCGCTGATCGAACGCGGTGATTTTCTGGAGTGGGCCGAAGTGTTCGGCAACTACTACGGCACCTCACGCGCCGCCATCGAAGCCTGTCTGGCCAAGGGGATCGACGTATTCCTCGACATCGACTGGCAGGGTGCCCGCCAGATCCGCGAGCAGATGCCGACCAAATCCATTTTCATCCTGCCCCCCAGCCGCGAAGAGCTGGAACGCCGCCTGATTGGGCGCGGTCAGGACAGCGCCGAAGTGATTGCCGGCCGGATGGCGAAAGCCATTGCCGAAATGGTGCACTACGACGAGTATGACTATGTCATTATCAATGAAGACTTCGAGCAGGCGCTGTTCCAGCTCAGGTCCATTATTGAGTGCCAACGGCTGGAGATGCGTCACCAGCAACAGGCTCAAAAAAACTTGCTGCAACAGCTACTGGCAGAGTAAGCCAAAAACAAGTAAACTTTTGCGTCATTTTTAAACACTGCTTTTCTAAATACAGAAAGCCCAAACACTGGAGTCCTGCATGGCACGCGTTACTGTAGAAGATGCTGTAAAACAGGTAGGTAACCGTTTTGACCTGGTGCTGGTCGCCGCGCGCCGCGCTCGTCAAATCGCGGTACAAGGCAAAGATCCCCTGGTCGACGAAGAGAACGACAAGCCGACTGTGATCGCCCTGCGTGAGATCGAGCTGGGTCTGGTGAACAATCAAGTGATGGACACCCAGGACCGCTACGAACAGCAAGAGCAGGAAGCCGCCGAGCTGGCTGCCGTTGCTGCCATCGCCGAAGGCCGCGGTTAAGTTATTCCTCCGGTTGGCACCCGCCCGGGTGCCGACTGTTCATCCCCATTTACAACCGCTCGAAAACCTCGCAAACTCAGGGCTATACCCTCAATTCCACGAATTGCCGTTTCACCGCTGCGGGGACTGTCTTGTATTTATTTGAAAACCTTAAAGAAATAGCCAGTTCCTACCTGCCGCCAGAGCAGGTTGAGAAGCTCAAGCAAGCCTATGTGGTGGCCCGTGATGCCCACCAGGGCCAGATGCGTTCCAGTGGCGAACCCTATATAACCCACCCCGTTGCCGTTGCCCGGATCCTCGGTGACATGCGCCTCGATCATGAAACCCTGATGGCCGCCGTGCTGCACGACGTCATCGAAGACACCTCTGTCACCAAGGCCGATCTTGCCGAACAGTTTGGCAATGCGGTTGCAGAACTGGTGGCCGGGGTCTCCAAGCTCGACAAGCTGAAATTTCGCGATCGCAAAGAGGCGCAGGCCGAGAACTTCCGCAAGATGGTGATGGCAATGACCCAAGATATCCGGGTCATTCTGATCAAGCTGGCCGACCGCACCCACAACATGCGCACCCTGGGCTCCCTGCGTCCTGACAAACGCCGCCGCATCGCCCGGGAAACCCTCGAAATCTTCGCCCCCATCGCCAACCGCCTCGGTATTCACACCATGAAGAACGAGCTGGAAGAGCTGGGTTTCGAGGCGCTCTATCCGATGCGATCCCGCGTGTTACGCGAATCGGTGCGCCGCGCCCGTGGCAATCGCCGCGAGATTATCGACTCCATCCAGAGCGAAATTAGCGGTCGCCTGAAAGAGGCAGGGATCGAGCATCAGGTCAGTGGCCGCGAGAAGAATCTGTTCTCCATCTACAACAAGATGGAGAAAAAAGAGCTGCAATTTCATGAGGTAATGGATATCTACGCCTTTCGTGTCAAGGTGAAGGACATAGATACCTGTTACCGGGTGCTGGGACAGATGCACAGCCTCTACAAACCGCGCCCCGGCCGCTTCAAGGATTACATCGCCATCCCCAAGACCAACGGCTACCAGTCGCTGCACACCTCGCTGGTGGGGCCGCACGGGGTACCGGTAGAGGTGCAAATTCGCACCGAGTTCATGGATCAGATGGCCGACAAAGGGGTTGCCGCCCACTGGGCCTACAAGCAGGATGGCGACAGCTCGGGTACTACCGCCCAGATCCGCGCCCAGCGCTGGATGCAGAGTCTGCTGGAATTGCAGCAGAGCGCTGGCAGCTCGTTTGAATTTATCGAAGGGGTCAAAACCGACCTCTTCCCCGACGAAATCTACGTCTTTACCCCCGAAGGTCGCATCATGGAGCTGCCCGCTGGCGCCACGCCGGTGGACTTCGCCTATACGGTGCACACCGACATCGGCCACGCCTGTGTCGGTTCGCGGGTCGACCGCCACCCCTACCCGCTCAGCAGCCCGCTGCACTCGGGTCAGACGGTGGAGATCATCACGGCGCCGGGCGCCCGCCCCAACGCGGCCTGGCTCAACTTCGTGGTGACCACCAAGGCGCGCTCCAAGATCCGCCAGTTCCTCAAGAACCTGCGCACCGAAGAGTCGGTGGTACTGGGTCGCCGCCTGCTCAACCATGCGCTGGGCGCCAAGAATATCGAAGACATTCCCGAGCCGCGCATCAAACAGGTGCTGGCCGATACCAAGCACGAGAACCTGCAGGGGCTGCTGGCCGATGTGGGCCTTGGCAACGCCATGAGCGTCATGGTGGCGCGCCGCATGCTGGGGGATGAACTACCGCCGGAAGAGCAGCCCAAAACCAGCAGCAAGAAGATGCCGATCAAGGGTGCCGACGGCATGCTGGTCACCTTCGCCAACTGCTGCCGTCCGATCCCGGGGGATGCCATCATCGCCCATATCAGCCCAGGCAAGGGTCTGGTGATCCACCAGGAAGCCTGCCGCAACATCAAGGGCTACAGCAAGGAGCCGGACAAGTACCTGCCGGTGCAGTGGGAAGTTGACAAGGAGCAGGAACAGGAGTTCCGCACCGGTATCAGCATCGAGATCGTCAACCATCAGGGTGCGCTGGCCGAGCTGGCCAACGTGATTGCCGCCACCGGCGCCAATATTCACGCCATCAGCACCGAAGAGAAGGATGGCCGGGTCTATCAGGTCAGCCTGCTCATCACCACCAAGAGCCGCATCCACCTGGCCAACATCATGCGCAAGATCCGCGTCATGCCCAACGTGCTCAAGGTGAGCCGACAGAAGAACTGAACACAGGCGGCGCAAGCCGCCTGCTGCTTTTATAGAGACAAGCCATGACCCCCGAACGCTTCAAGCGCATCACCGACATGCTGGCCCAGCGTCAGCTCGATTTGACCGTCTGTATGGAAGAGGTCCACAAACCTCACAATCTGGCTGCCATCGTGCGTACCGCCGATGCCATTGGCATCCACCGAGTGCATGCCGTCTGGCCCAAAACCTGGATCCACAAGCGCAAAGGCACCGCCCGCGGCAGCCAGAACTGGGTGGATGTAAAACTGCACCCGGATATCGGCACAGCCGTTGCCGAGCTGAAAGCTTCAGGCATGCAGATCCTGGCAACCCACCTCTCCGACAGCTCCGTCGATTTTCGCGCTATCGACTACACCAAACCGACCGCCATTCTGGTGGGTCAGGAGAAGCACGGCATCGGTGAAGAGGCGCTGGCGCTGGCCGACCACCATATCGTCATCCCCATGGTGGGCATGGTGCAATCCCTCAACGTCTCGGTGGCCGCAGCCGCCATCCTCTACGAGGCGCAGCGCCAGCGCGAGCTGGCCGGATGCTATCAACGCGGCTGCCCGCTCACGCTGGAGGAGCAGAACAGCATCCTGTTCGAGGGGGGTTATCCTATCTATGCCCAGCTCTGCAAAGAGAAAGAGATGCCCTACCCCCAGCTCGGCCCGGCCGGTGAAATTCTGGCGGACGAAGAGTGGTGGCAACGGATGCAGCTGACCCGCAAAGGCTGGGCACAGCAGAGCGAGCAAGACGATCCGCAGGAGGAGTGATGGAAAACCCTTTTGGCAGCTGGCTGGAATCGCAAATCATCCGGGATCACCTGACCAACCCGAACATAGAGGCCGGCGACTACAGCTACTACTCCGGCTACTACCACGGCAAGCCGTTCGAGGATCACTGCGTCCGTTACTTGCTCGGCGATGGCTCGACCCGCGACACCTGGGAGAGCGGCCTCTGGGGCGAGGTGGATCGGCTGATCATCGGCAAGTTCTGCTCCATCGGCTCGGGCGCCACCTTCATGTTGGCGGGCAATCAGGGCCACCGGCTGGATTGGGTCTCCACCTTCCCGTTCAACCCCGACACCTTTGGCGAAGGGGCCCGCAGCGGCTTCCTGCGCAAGGGGGACACCCGGATTGGCAACGATGTCTGGATCGGCTCGGAAGCGATGATCATGCCCGGCATCACTATAGGTGACGGCGCCGTCATCGCCACCCGCGCCGTGGTAACCAAAGATGTGGCCCCTTACGCCATAGTCGGCGGCAACCCGGCCCAACCGATCCGCCGCCGTTTCAGCGATGAGCAGATCCTCATGCTGCAAGAGATGCAGTGGTGGGACTGGCCCCTGCCCCGCTTGCAAGCCAGCATGGAGCTGCTCTGCTCGGGGGATATCACCGCCCTTTATCACCATTGGCAACAGGAGTGTGCCTGATGAAACCCCTCTCTCTTTCCCTGTTGGCCCTGACCCTGTTTTCTGCCGGAGCCCTTGCCGTGACCAATACCTATCAGCTCACCAGCGAAGCCGATGTACCCAGCCTCTACCAGCAAACCCTGCCAGACTTCTGGCACCAGCATGCAGTGGAAGGAGAGTTTAAGGGCAAGGACGGGGTGACCATCCGCTATGCTGCGCTACGGCAAGCCAAGGTCGATCGCGCCATCCTGATCGTCAATGGCAGGGTCGAGAGCTACCTCAAGTATCAGGAGCTAGCGTGGGATCTCTGGCGTCAGGGCTACAGCCTCTACCTTATCGACCATCGAGGTCAGGGGATGTCCGACCGGATGCTGGATGACCCGCAGAAGGGATATGTCGACCAGTTCGACGATTATGTGGTCGATCTCAAGCAGTTTCACGACCAGATCATCATGGCGGACCAGCCTGCCAAGCTGTTCCTGCTGGCCCACTCCATGGGCGGCGCCATCTCGGCCCGCTATCTGGAGCGCTGGCCCGATGATATCAAGGCGGCCGTGCTCTCCTCCCCCATGCTGGGCATCAATCTCGGCGGTCTGCCCAAGTGGCTGGCCAAGGGATTGGCGAGCACCATAGGCACGGTCGGCGGTTGGATTGGTGAGCCTCCCTACGGCCCCGGTCAGGGCGCCTATCAGGATCACGGCTTTGCCGATAACGAACTGACTCACAGCCAACCCCGCTATCAAGCCTTCCGCCAAATCTACGAGCAGCACCCGCAGATCAAGCTGGGTGGCGCGACCGCCCACTGGATTTATCAGGGGATCACCGGTGCCGATGCCGCCATCGCCGATGCGGGCGCCATCAAAACCCCGCTGCTGGTGCTGCAGGCTGGCAACGACAGCGTGGTCGACAATGCCGCACAGGATCGCTTCTGCACCATTGCCAAGTGCGAAGGGGGCAAACCACTGCGCATCGAGGGTGCCTGGCACGAGCTGTTTATCGAATCCGATGACAAGCGCCAGCCCGCCCTGACCGCGATGGTCGACTTTTTCGCCCGCTTCTGAGCTGGCTATTTTTTGTAACCCTAAATAAATGGGGTGACAGTGCGGGCTAAGGTAAACTGCCCCTGTTTTCAATCGATGCCGAGGTAATGATGTTCAAGGTAGTTGTATCCGATCTCGATGGCACTCTGCTCAACAAGCAGCACCAGATCTCTCCCCGTACCCGGGATACCCTGCACCGCCTGGTAGAACAAGGTGTGAAATTCGTGGTCGCCACCGGCCGTCATCATGTTGACGTTCGCAGCTTCCGCGATGCGCTGGGGATGGACATCTACCTCATTACCTCCAATGGCGCCGTGGTCCATGACAAACAGGATCAGCTGATTTTCAACCAGCCGCTGCCGACCGAGATCGCCGCCGAACTGATTGCACTGGAGCGCGACCCCTCTATCCACCTCAATGTCTATCAGGGTGATGACTGGGTGGTGGAAGAGGAGCTGCCCTGGCTGCTGCAGTTCCACGACGAGTCAGGGTTCACCTACCGTCTGGTCGATGACCTGAAGCAGGAACCGAAAGAGCAGATCAACAAGGTGTTCTACATCGGCGACCACGAGAAGCTGCTGAAGATCGAGGCGCACCTCAACCAGCGCTATGGCGATCAGCTCAACGTCACCTTCTCATTGCCGGACTGCCTCGAAGTGATGCACGCCGGGGTTCACAAGGGTAATGCAGTGCGTGCCGTGCTGGAACAGAACGGTTTCGACATGTCCGAGGCGATTGCCTTCGGGGATGGCATGAACGACTTCGAGATGTTGACCATGGTGGGACGCGGTATCGTGATGGGCAACGCCCATGACCGCCTGAAAATGGCGCTGCCGGAGTATGAGCAGACCCTCACCTCCGATGAAGATGGCGTTGCCGTCTATCTGGAGAAGCTGTTCGAGCTGGAGAGCGTCAGCGCAGCCTGATCCTCTTCATCCCGACATTCGATTCAACAAAGCCTCACCATGTGAGGCTTTGTTTTTTCAGAGTCTCCAGCCAGGGATTGGGCCGCTGCCAGCTGAAGCTCTGGTTCGCTCCACCGTAGCATTCAGCCAGCCGTAGCGGCGTGCCGGGGGTATGGCGTCGCCCGGCCACATCGAGGCAGCGGGAGACCTTACTGTTGAACAGCCTGTCTTTCTGCCACTCCCACTGCGCCTGACCGTCACAGGGTGCCAGCATCACTTCGCTGTCGTTTTTGGCTTGCAAACAGAGCTCCTGCAGGCGCAACTCACCCAGATCCCACTCGAACAGTTGATCGTCTTTTCCGCTGCAAGGTTGTGCCAACACCTTCTGTTGGGACACCGCAACGCAAAAATCACCGCTGGTCAGCAAGGGGGAGCGCGCATGCTCCTCCTGCGGTTGTGAAGCAATGGAGCCCATCATCACATCGGTGGATGGCGGCTTGATGGTACAGCCACCCAGCAGCAAGGCAGCCAGCAGGGCAGGAGAGCAAGCAAAGGAAATTTTGTTATTCATGGAAAAATGCCTGAAATGGGCCGATGACATCCGGTTGTCAGTGACTCGAGGCTGAAGCATAACCGAAAGGCGGGGCGCGCTGCCCAAATAGAGTGTAAACAGACGTAACAGGGAGAGAGTGCTGGCCCAACGGAGGCCAGAAAGCAAAAAACCTCGCCGAAGCGAGGCTTTTCTAAACTTGGTCGGTGATAAAGGATTCGAACCTTTGACCCTCTGGTCCCAAACCAGATGCGCTACCGGACTGCGCTAATCACCGAGGCTATTTCTTTCAAAATAGTTTACTTCAAAAAAACAAAGACGACCTGATGGTCATCCTCGTCATACAGCAAGTATGGTGCGAAGAGAGGGACTCGAACCCTCACACCCGGGGGGCACTAACACCTGAAGCTAGCGCGTCTACCAATTCCGCCACCTTCGCGTACCTGACAAGCTGTAAAATGGGGTGGCTGATGGGGCTCGAACCCACGACAACCGGAATCACAATCCGGGACTCTACCAACTGAGCTACAGCCACCACAGCTGTTTTCGTTCCACAACAACGCCCGTTTAACCGACGCACTTTTGATGGTGCGCCCGACAGGATTCGAACCTGTGACCTCTGCCTCCGGAGGGCAGCGCTCTATCCAGCTGAGCTACGGGCGCCACGCTGTCGAACGGGGCGCATTATTAATGATGGTTGCTGGTTTGTCTACACTTTTCTGTCACCGAAACACTGTTCGTTGTTTTTTCAAGCACATTGCGCACTTTTCTTCCACTATTCCCCTGCTGACAGCCGAAAAGGGGCAGATCGCAGTCGCAAATCGCCTTGCTGCCTTGACTTGATTTGATGCCCATCTAGAATGAATGAACGTTCATTCAATCGAAAGTCACACTGATGATTCTGGATAAAAAAGAGAGCATCTTCAACGCGGCCCATGAGGTACTGGGTGAACGGGGTTTTCATGGTCTGTCGATTGCGGAAGTCGCCAAGAAAGCCAATGTTGCCACAGGCACCATCTATCGCTACTTCGGCGACAAGGATGATCTGATCCGGCAACTGCACCAGCACACTATCTTGCAGTGTGTGCCCATGGTCATGGCCGATGTAGCAATCGATAAAGTTTCATTTCAACAATTTCGCCAATTATGGCTCAATATTCATGCCATTTTTGTTAACGAACCCAACGCTATCCGGTGCAAATTGCAGTACGAGAGCTCTCCGCTAGGGGCAGAATTGGAGACCAATCCTGTCATATTGGCCGCCTGGGAGCCTCTGGACCGATTTTTTGAACAGGGCGTTGAACAAGGATTGTTTATTGATTTACCGATACGGGCACTCCAGGTGTTGAGTCTGGACAGTGTCATGCATCTGGCCCTGCAGTGCAGGGTGCACAACATCACGCTGACCGAATCGCAGTTGGAAACCGCGATCCGGGCCAGCTGGAATGCCATTTTATCCCCCAATCTTTCCACCTCAGGAGCCTGTTCATGAAAAAGTGGATGGCCATTATGTTGCTGATAGCGATCGCCTTGTTTGGCAGCGTCATCGGCTTCAATTTGTTCAAACAGAAGATGATTGCCCAATACATGGCCAACCGGCCGGAACCCGAGTTCCCCGTCACCGCCATGGTGACCAAGGCGCAGGATTGGGTACCGACCATCGAAGCGATCGGCTTCATCGAGCCGAATCAGGGGGTGACCCTCTCCACCGAACTGGCAGGTACCATTGACGCCATCACCTTCGAATCAGGCAAACCGGTCAAGGCTGACCAGCTGCTGCTGAGCCTGGACTCCACCGTGGAGCGGGCCAATCTGCGCGCCTCCCAGGCCAAGCTGCCGGCGGCAAAAGCCAAGTTCGATCGTTTCCAGAACCTCTACAAGACCAGCTCCATCTCCAAAGAGCAGCTGGATGAAGCCGAAGCGGCCTATCGCTCACTGGAAGCAGATATCGAGAGTCTGAAGGCGACCATTGCCCGTCGTGAAGTCCGTGCGCCCTTTAGCGGCGTGGTCGGCCTGCGCAATGTGTTCCTCGGTCAGTATCTGCAGCCGGGCACCGATATCGTGCGCCTGGAAGATACCAGCGTGATGCGCCTGCGCTTCACCGTGCCCCAGACCGATATCTCCAAAATCAAGCTGGGCCAGACCATCAAGATCAATGTGGATGCCTATCCGCAAACCCAGTTTGACGGTCATATCACCGCCATCGAACCTGCGGTCAACTTCCAGAGCGGCCTGATCCAGGTACAGGCAGACATTCCGAACAACGACGGCCAGCTCCGTTCCGGTATGTTCGCCCGCGCCAGCATCATTCTGCCGACGGTGAAAGATCAGATCGTGATCCCGCAGACCGCTATCTCCTTCACCCTTTACGGTCAGAACGTCTATGTGCTCAAAGAGGGCGAAGAGACCGACAAAGAGGGTAACAAGGTGAAAGTGCTGCGAGCCAAGCAGGTTGTGGTCAAGGCTGGTGAGCGCCGTGGCAACGATGTGCATGTGCTCTCCGGCATCCAGGCCGGTGACCAGATCGTACTGTCGGGTCAGGTTCGCCTGAGCAACGACACCAAGGTGCATGTGGTCGAGAACGACGCCCTGGCCGTTCCGGCACAAACCCCGATGCTGTAAGCGCGGAGATCTGCGATGCGATTTACTGACATATTTATAAAACGGCCTGTGCTGGCGATCTCGCTCAGCTTCCTGATCGCCTTGCTGGGCTTTCAGGCCATCTTCAAGATGCAGGTACGGGAATACCCCGAGGTGACCAACACGGTGATCACCGTCAGCACTGGCTACTATGGCGCCAGTTCTGATCTGATCCAGGGGTTCATCACCCAGCCGCTGGAACAGGCGGTCGCGCAAGCCGACAACATCGACTTCATGACCTCCTCCAGCCAGCTGGGCAGCTCCACCATCACTGCGTACATGAAGCTCAACACCGACCCCAACGCCGCGCTGTCCGACATCCTGGCGAAGGTGAACTCGGTGCGCTCCCAGTTGCCGAAAGAGGCGGAAGACCCGTCGGTCACCTCCTCCACCGGTTCAACCACAGCGGTGCTCTACCTCGGCTTTACCAGCCCGGAGCTCAACTCCAGCCAGATCACCGACTATCTGGAGCGGGTTATCAAGCCGCAGCTCTTTACCGTGGGCGGGGTCTCCAAGGTTGACCTCTACGGCGGTGTCGAGTTTGCCCTGCGGGTATGGCTGGATCCGGCCAAGATGGCGGCCTTCAACCTGACTGCCAGTGACGTGATGACGGTGCTCAACAGCAACAACTATCAGTCCGCGACAGGTCAGGCGACCGGTTACTTTACCCTGTTCAACGGCAACGCCGAGACCCAGGTCAAGGATGTCGACGAACTGAAGCGTCTGGTCGTTGCTACCCGTGACGGCAAGGTGATCCGCCTTTCCGACATTGCCAAGGTGACCCTCGAGAAGAGCCACGACATCTATCGCGCCAGCGCCAACGGCCGCGAAGCCGTGGTCATGGCGGTCAACGCCGCGCCGACAGCCAACCCCATCAACATCGCCCACGATGTGCTGGCGTTGCTGCCTAGCCTTGAGCGCAATATGCCGAGCACCATGCGTCTCAACGTGATGTATGACTCAACAGTGGCGATCAACGAGTCCATCCACGAGGTTATCAAGACCATCCTGGAGGCAGCCGCCATCGTTCTGGTGGTCATCACCCTGTTCCTCGGTTCGTTCCGCGCGGTCATCATCCCGATCATCACCATTCCGCTCAGTCTTATCGGCGTGGTGATGATGATGGATATGTTCGGCTTCTCGATAAACCTGATGACTCTGCTGGCGATGGTGCTGGCGATCGGTCTGGTGGTGGATGACGCCATCGTGGTGCTGGAGAACGTCGACCGTCACATCAAGGAGGGTGAAGAGCCCTTCCGGGCAGCCATTATCGGTACCCGTGAAATTGCGGTGCCGGTTATCGCCATGACGGTTACTCTGGCGGCGGTATACGCGCCTATTGCCCTGATGGGTGGTATCACCGGCTCCCTGTTCAAGGAGTTTGCCCTGACGCTGGCTGGCGCCGTGTTCGTCTCGGGCATCATCGCCCTGACTCTGTCACCGATGATGTGTTCCAAGATGCTCAAGGCCAACGAGCAGCCAGGCAAGTTCGAGAGCACAGTCCATCACCTGCTGGAGCGGATGACCGATCGCTACGACAGCATGCTGCACGCCGTGATGAAAAAGCGCCCCGTCATCGTGGTGTTCGCCGTCATCGTCTTCGCCAGCCTGCCGCTGCTGTTCAAGTTCATCCCGAGCGAACTGGCACCGTCAGAGGACAAGGGGGTAATGGCAGTGCTGGGTACCGCACCGTCCAACGCCAACCTGGACTACATCGAAAACACCATGGCGGATGTGAACAAGATCCTGGACGACCAGCCCGAGATCGCCTTCTCCCAGGTCTTCTCAGGGGTGTTCAACGCCAACCAGGCGTTCGGTATCGCCTCCATGGTGCCCTGGAGCCAGCGTGAAGCGAGCCAGAAAGAGGTGCTGGACCGGGTCGCCAATCTGGTGAAAGACATTCCGGGTATGGCCATCACCACCTTCCAGTTCCCGGAACTGCCGGGTGCATCGAGTGGTCTGCCGATCCAGTTCGTCATCACCACCCCGAACAGCTTCGAAAGCCTGTTCCTGGTGGCCGGTGAAATTCTGGCAGCGGCGCAGAGTAACGGTCAGTTCGTCTATTCGGATCTCGATCTGAACTACGACTCCGCCACCATGAAGATCCGCATCGACAAGGACAAGGCAGGTGCCTACGGCATCACCATGCAGGATATCGGAATCACCATGGGCACCATGATGGCGGACGGTTACGTCAACCGTATCGACCTGGATGGCCGCTCCTACGAGGTGATCCCGCAGGTCGAGCGCAAATACCGTCTCAATCCGGAGTCCATCAAGGGCTATTACGTGCGGGCCGCAGACGGCAAGTCGATCCCGCTCGGCAGCCTGATCAGCATTGAAGTGGTTGGCGAGCCCCGCGCCCTGCCCCACTTCAACCAGCTGAACTCCGCCACCATAGGCGCCGTTCCGGCTCCGGGCGTGGCCATGGGTGATGCGATCAACTGGTTCCAGACCACCGCCGACGAGAAGCTGCCGCAAGGCTATCGTTACGACTTCATGGGTGAAGCCCGTCAGTTCGTCACCGAAGGCAATGCGCTCTATGCCACCTTCGCGCTGGCACTAGCCATCATCTTCCTGGTGCTGGCAATCCAGTTCGAGTCGGTGCGTGACCCGCTGGTCATCATGGTCTCTGTACCGCTCGCCATCAGCGGGGCCTTGATTGCCCTGGCATGGGGTATGGCGACCATGAACATCTACTCCCAGGTGGGCCTCATCACCCTGGTGGGTCTGATTACCAAGCACGGTATCCTGATCTGTGAAGTAGCAAAGGAAGAGCAGCTGCTGCGCGGCATGAACCGGATGGAAGCCGTAATGCAGGCTGCCAAGGTGCGTTTGCGTCCGATCCTGATGACCACTGCCGCCATGATTGCCGGTCTGATCCCGCTGCTCTACGCCGCTGGCGCCGGTGCGGCACAGCGTTTCAGTATCGGTATCGTCATCGTGGCAGGTCTTGCCATCGGTACCCTGTTCACCCTGTTCGTGCTGCCGGTGATCTACACCTATCTGGCTTCCGAGCACAAACCCTTGCCGGTATTCGATGAAACCATTCCGCCCAAAGCAAACGGCGGACATTAATCATCAATCACATGCAAAGGCCCCGATACGGGGCCTTTTTTATGCTTCGCAGGAAAGACGACATAAGTGCATGAAGCAGTTAAACTAAAAAACACCACATCCAGACCGCAAGGACGCCATGTCAGGACTCTTCACCAAGACCGCCAGGGCCGTAGGCCGCAACGGACTCTCATATCGCCTGCTCTCCTACATTCTGGTCTGCAGTACCGTATTGGCGATGATCATTACGGCGCTGCAACTCGCGTGGGATTACCGCAAGGATGTCGCCGTCATCGAAGACAGCATCGGCCAGATCGAGGCCTCTTTCCTGCAACCCATCGCTGCCAGCTTGTGGAACCTAGATGAAGAGCAGGTCAAAGTGCAAATTGAAGGGATCATGAACCTGCCCAACATGCAGTTCGTGATGGTCAAGGAGATGCTCGGCAACTCCGAAGTCCCGCTACTGACCCAGGGGGTCGAGCGGGAAAGCTATGATATCTCCCGCGAATTCAACCTCACCTATCAGGGTGAAATCGTCGGCAAGCTGTTCGTTGCCGCCTCTCTCGAGCAGATCTACCAGCGCCTCATCGAAAAATCGGTGCTGATCATGGTCAGCCAGACCATCAAGACCCTGGTGGTCTCATTTTGCATCCTGATCATCATTTATTATCTGGTAGTCAGGCACATCAACCGCATCGCCAACTACGCCCAGAAGTTCAACCTCGATCGGCTCGACATGGCGCTAGAGCTGGAAGGCCGCCCGCAGCCACGCAAGAAACCCGATGAGCTGGATACCCTGGTCTCCACCCTCAACCAGATGCGTACCCGACTGCGTGACGAGCTGGTTGCTCGCCATCAGGCGGTCGAACAACTGCAAAAGGAACGGGACTTCTCCGCCACCCTGATCAACTCCGCCAACATGGTCATCTGCTGCATGGAACCGGATTTGACCATCGCCAGCATCAACCCGGCAGCCATACTGCTGACCGGCTACCACCAGCAAGAATTGTTGCAGCACAACTGGCTGGATCTCTTTGTCAGCCCGGCGCAACGGGAAGAGCTGAACGATATTCTGACGGCGGAAGGTTCACTGTCAGACAAAGAGGTCATCATGCATGACCAGCAGGCCCATGAGCTGGTACTGCAATGGACCTTCGTCCCCTTCTACGATGGTCCCAACCTCAAGTACCAGATCGGCTTCGGCTACGACATCACCCAGCTGAAAAAGGTCGAGCGGGAGATAATCCAGCTCAACGAGCAGCTGGAGGGCAAGGTGGTGGAGCGTACCCGCAGCCTGAGCGAAGCCAACAACCAGCTCGGCAAGGCGTACGACGACCTGAAACAGGCCCAGCAGACCCTTGTGGAGTCCGAGAAGATGGCCTCCCTCGGCTCGCTGGTAGCCGGGGTGGCACACGAGATCAACACTCCGATCGGCATCAGCGTGACCGCCTCCTCCTACCTGCAAGAGCGGGTCGCCGACTTCAAGTCCCATATCGACTCCAAGCAGCTGTCGCGCTCCTATCTCAACGAGTTCACCGTCAACCTCGACGAATCGATGCAGCTGCTGCAGAGCAACCTGCGGCGCGCCTCCGAGCTGATTGCCAGCTTCAAACAGGTAGCGGTCGATCAGTCATCGGAAGCGCGCTACAACTTCAGTCTCGCCGACAACCTCCATCAGGTAGTGGTCTCGCTTGGCCACAAACTGAAGAAGAGCCAGTGCGAAGTGGATATCCAGTGCGATCCCAAGCTGTCGATCTTCTCCTTCCCGGGCAGTTTTACCCAAATCTACTCGAACCTGATCCTCAACTCCATCAACCACGGGTTCGACAACTGGGACAAACCGAAGAAGATCACCATCAAGGTGGAACAGCAGGGAGAAGAGCTGTTTATCGACTACTCGGACAACGGCCGCGGCATCCCGCCCGAAATCTTGCCGCGCATCTTCGATCCCTTCGTCACCTCCAAGCGGGGTCAGGGCGGCAGCGGTCTGGGCACACACATCATCTACAACCTGGTGGTGCAACTGCTGAAAGGCCGTATCAGCTGTGCCAGCGAACCGGGCCAGGGCGCCCAGTTCCATATTCGCCTGCCGATCCAACATAACTGAGCGCTGGCTCTTGTGAGCCAGCCGCTTTATCCCCATCATGCTGTGATTGCATTCTTAATGAGCGGAGAACCTCGCAATGGCACAGCATTTTGACTATATCGCCATCGGCGGTGGCAGCGGCGGTATCGCCTCAGCCAACCGGGCTGCCATGTACGGTAAGAAAGTTGCCCTGATTGAAGCCAAAGAGTTGGGTGGAACCTGCGTCAACGTAGGCTGCGTACCGAAGAAGGCCATGTGGTATGCCGGCCAGATCGCCGATGCCCTGAAATATGGCGCCGACTACGGCTTTGACACCACCCTCAACCACTTCAACTGGGCCAAGCTGGTCGAGTCCCGCCAGGCCTACATAAGCCGCATCCACCAGTCCTACCAGAACGTGCTGGGCAAGAACCAGATCACCGTCATCAAGGGCTTCGCCCGCTTCGTCAGCAGCAACACCATCGAGGTCAATGGCGAGCGCTACACGGCCGATCACATTCTGATCGCTACCGGTGGCCGCCCGGAAATTCCGGCGATCCCGGGAGCCGAGCTGGGTATCGACTCCGACGGTTTCTTTGACCTGCAAAGCCAACCCAAGCGGGTTGCCGTAGTGGGTGCGGGCTACATCGCAGTCGAGATCGCCGGCGTGATGCAGGCACTCGGCTCAGAGACCCATCTGGTGGTGCGCAAGCACGCGCCGCTGCGCAACTTCGACCCCATGATCAACGAGACACTGGTGGAAATCATGGCGCAGGAAGGGCCCAAGCTGCACACCCACGCCATTCCCAAAGCCGTGCTCAAAAACGCTGACAACAGCCTGACCCTGCAACTGGAAGATGGTCGCCACCTCACCGTTGACTGCCTGATCTGGGCCATCGGCCGAGTACCGGCTACTGAAAACCTGAATCTTGCCGCCGCAGGCATAGCGCTGGACGAGAAGGGCTTTATCCCGACCGACAAGTTCCAGAACACCGCCGTCGCCAACATCTATGCAGTGGGTGACAACACGGGTCGCATCCAGCTCACACCTGTAGCCGTCGCGGCAGGCCGCCGCCTCTCCGAGCGGCTGTTCAACAACAAGCCGAACGAACACCTCAACTACGATCTGGTGCCGACCGTGGTGTTCAGCCACCCGCCCATCGGCACCATAGGCCTGACCGAACCTGAAGCCATCGCCGAATACGGCGAGGACCAGGTGAAGGTCTACCGCAGCCAGTTCACCGCCATGTACTCTGCACTGACCCAGCATCGCCAGCCCACCCGGATGAAGCTGGTCTGTGTCGGCCCGGAAGAGAAGGTGGTCGGTCTGCACGGTATCGGCTTTGCGATGGATGAGATCCTGCAAGGCTTCGGCGTCGCCATGAAGATGGGAGCCACCAAGGCTGATTTCGACAACTGCGTTGCTATCCATCCGACCAGCGCGGAAGAGTTCGTCACTATGCGCTAAGGGCAGATGAAGTTGGCCTGTCACGAGCAGCCGGCGTCTACAGCCATGTAACCCCTTCACCCAAACCCGGCTCAGGCCGGGTTTTTTGATCACTCCTCGCCATTTCTCTCGCAAATCCGTCGTTCTTTACGCCGATTTTACGCCTGCCACATGGCGCTTTATGGCGCCTTTACGCCTGTTTTACATACCCTTTCCAGCGTCAATGACACCAACAGAGTCGATATGGTCTTACATCGGCTCTCGCAGCTAATTATCTCAATGGAGTCGATATGAATTGGCTATATCTGCTGCTCGTCCTCGCCTTGATGGCCTATCTGATGCGCGCACTCACGCGCAGTCACGAGTGAGGAACTAGAACATGTGGCAAGAAATAATCTATCCGGTGGCCTTCGTGCTGCTGGTTCTGCTACCGGCACCGCTGCTGGGCAACTACATCTATCGGGTATTTGAAGGCAAAATCCGCTGGCTGGCACCGGTCGAGCGCGCCACACTGGCTTGCTGTGGCACCGATGGACGGGAGCAGGACTGGAAGTCCTACGCCCTCAGCTTGCTGGCCTTCAACGGCGCCGGTTTCGGTCTGCTGTTCCTGATCCTGATGGCGCAGGGGTTGCTGCCCCTCAACCCGCAGCAACTGCCGGGTCTGAGTTGGCAACTGGCATTCAACACCGCGGTCAGCTTTATGACCAACACCAACTGGCAAGCCTATTCCGGTGAGGCCAGCCTCTCCTACTTCAGCCAGATGGTGGGGCTGACCACCCAGAACTTCGTCTCCGCAGGGACGGGCGCAGCCGTCGCCATTGCCCTGTTCCGCGGTATAGCCCGTCAGCAGACCATCAACCTTGGCAACTTCTGGCAGGATCTGGTGCGTTTCTGCCTCTATGTGCTGCTACCCATCGCGCTGATCATGGCGCTGGTGCTGGTATGGCAAGGTGTTCCGCAAAGCCTCTCCGCCTATCTGTCGTTCCACGGTGTGGAAGGTCAGGAGCAGCTGCTGCCTCTCGGCCCGGCGGCCTCGCAGATCGCCATCAAGCAACTGGGCTCCAACGGCGGCGGCTTCTTCGGCATCAACTCGGCACATCCGTTCGAGAACCCGACCGCCCTCTCCAACTGGCTGGAGATGGTCGCCCTGCTCACCATCGCCGCAGCCATGGTCTTTACTCTGGGCCGCTATGTGAAGAACATGGCCCACAGTCGCGCCATTCTCGGCGCAATGACCCTCATGCTGGTGCTGGGGCTCTTCGTCTCCCTCTCCCAGGAGCTGAAACCGGATCACGCCCTCGCCCAGCTCACCACTGACGCCAGCAATATGACTGGCAACTGGGAAGGCAAGGAGAGCCGCTTCGGCCCTGTGCTCTCCAGCATCTGGGAAGTAGCGACCACTGCCGCCTCCAACGGTGCCGTCAACGCCATGCACGACAGCTTTACTCCGCTCGGCGGCATGGTGGGCATGATCAACATGCTGCTGGGTGAGGTCATCTTCGGCGGGGTCGGCTCCGGTATCTACGGCATGATGCTATTCGTACTGCTGACCGTGTTCCTGTGCGGTCTGATGGTGGGTCGCACCCCGACCTATCTGGGCAAACGGCTCGGTATCACCGAGATGAAGTGGGTGGTTGCCAGCATGCTGGTCATGCCGGTGGGGGTTTTGGTGATCGGCGGCGTCACCCTGCTGATGCCGGATGCCAGCACCATCATCGGCCATGATGGCCCGCACGGTCTGTCACGCCTCATCTATGCCTACGCCTCGGCTGCCGGCAACAACGGCTCCGCCTTCGCCGGTTTTGCCGCCGGTGACAACTGGCAGTGCATCGCCATCGGTCTGGCCATGCTGCTCGGTCGCTTCGGCTACATCATTCCGGTACTGGCCATCGCCGGTCAGCTGGCCCGTGCGCCCCGTCAGGAGACGAGCGAAGGGGACTTCCCCATCAGCGGCCCGCTGTTCGTTACCCTGCTGATCATCACCGTCCTGCTGATAGGTGGCCTCTCCTTCCTGCCGGTGCTGGCACTGGGCCCTGTGGCCGAACATCTGAGTCTGATCGGAGGGGCACTCTGATGAACCTGACCCTGTCGATCACCATCCGGATGCCAATCGCCAACTATCTGATGCTGGGAGCTTTCCAATGAGCAAGTCCACTGCAATGAGCACCGACACCATGTTGGTGAAGGGCAAAAAACAGAAATCACAGATCATCCAGGCAATGGTTGAGGCCCTTTATCGCTTCAATCCCAAGGCGCTGTTTGGCAGCCCCATCCTGTTCACCCTCTGGCTGGCCGCAGTCATGGCGACCGTGGAGTCCCTGCTGGGGCAGCCTTTCTCCGGCGTTGCTCCCTCACTGGCCTGGCAGCTGACCGCCTGGCTCTGGCTCACCCTCTGGTTTGCCAACTTCGCGGAAACCCTGGCCGAGGGGCGCGGCAAGGCTCGCGCCGACAGCCTGAAGGCGGGCATGAGCCAGCTCAAGGCCCGTCGGGTGGCGAATGCCAAAGATGGTCAGGGCGAGTGGGTACCCGCCACCAGCCTGATGAAGGGGGACCTGGTGCTGGTACGCAGCGGCGAGATGATCCCGGCCGACGGCGAAGTGGTCGCCGGTATCGCCTCGGTCAACGAAGCCGCCATCACCGGCGAATCCGCCCCCGTCATCCGCGAGTCGGGCACCGACCGCAGCGGCGTGACCGGCAACACGACGGTCGTCTCCGACGAGATCTGGGTGCGCGTCAGCAACAATCCGGGCGAGAGCACGCTGGATCGCATGATTGCACTGGTGGAAGGGGCCAAGCGCCAGAAGACCCCCAACGAGATGGCGCTGGATGCCCTGCTGGTCGGGCTGACCCTCATCTTCCTACTGGTGGTCGCCACCCTGCCCTGGTTCCTCGACTACAACGGCACCCAGGTCCCGCGTCTCTACCTGATCGCGCTCTTTATCACCCTGATCCCGACCACCATCGGCGGCCTGCTCTCCGCCATCGGCATTGCCGGCATGGATCGACTGGTGAAACTGAACGTGATTGCCAAATCGGGCCGGGCCGTCGAAGCGGCCGGTGACGTGCGCACCCTGCTGCTGGACAAGACCGGCACCATCACCTTCGGCAACCGGATGGCGGATGAGCTGATCCCGGCCCCCGGAGTCGACCCCGCCCTGCTGGCACAAGCCGCCATGCTGGCCTCGCTGGGTGACAACACCCCGGAGGGCAAATCCATCCTGACTCTGGCCAGCAAGAGCATGGCCAAGCCGAGCCAGCTGGAGAGCGACAAGGTGATCCCCTTCAGCGCCGAAACCCGGCTGAGCGGACTGGATCGCAACGGTCATCAATATCGCAAGGGGGCGGTAGATGCCGTGCTGAACTACCTCAGCCTCGACCGCAAGGCGGTACCTGAGCTGGTGCTCAAGTCAGTCGACAGCATCGCCCGCCAGGGTGGGACTCCGCTGCTGGTCTGCACGCAGGAGAAACTGCTGGGGGTGGTCTACCTCAAGGACATCATCAAGCCCGGTATCAAGGCTCGCTTCCAGATCCTGCGCCACATGGGGATCCGCACCGTGATGATCACCGGCGACAACCCGAAAACCGCCGCCGCCATCGCCGCCGAAGCCGGGGTGGATGACTTCATCGCCGAAGCGACACCGGAGAAGAAGCTCGCCTATATCCGTCAGGAGCAGGCCGATGGTCGTCTGGTTGCCATGTGCGGTGACGGCGCCAACGATGCGCCCGCGCTGGCGCAGGCTGATGTGGGGCTGGCCATGAACGAGGGTACCCAGGCCGCCAAGGAGGCGGGCAATCTGGTGGATCTCGACTCCAACCCCACCAAGCTGCTGGATGTGGTGCTGGTCGGCAAACAGCTGCTGGTGACCCGTGGCGCCCTGACCACCTTCTCCATCGCCAACGACGTGGCCAAGTACTTTGCCATCCTGCCAGCCCTGTTCATCGCCGCCTACCCGCAACTGGGGGCACTGAACCTGATGCAGCTGGGCAGCCCGCAGAGCGCCATCCTGTCGGCCATCATCTTCAACGCCCTGATCATCGTAGCGCTGGTGCCGCTGGCACTGCGTGGTGTCGACCTGAAAGGCTCGGCCGCCAGCCTGCTGCGCCGCAACCTGTTGATCTACGGGGTCGGTGGTCTGCTGGTGCCTTTCATTGGCATCAAGCTGATCGATCTGGTCATTACCGGCCTGGGTCTGGTGTAACGACATAACCGGGATGCGGGGCAGACCCGCATCCCCAGCCATCCTTTTGGAGCAAGAGAATCATGATAGCAATCAGAACCCTGTTGACCCTGACCCTGCTGCTGGGGGTCGCCTACCCGCTGGCGGTCACCGGGCTGGCCCAACTGCTGTTCCCCTGGCAGGCCAACGGCAGCCAGCTGACCGACAGCAAGCAGCAACTGATCGGCAGCGCCCTGCTAGGGCAGAAATTCGCGCGGGCTGACTACTTCCATCCCCGTCCCTCCGCCAGCGATTTCAACTCCATTGGCGGCAGCGCCAGCAATCTGGGGATGAGCTCACCGCTGCGGGCAGAGTTTGCCGAACAGGTGGCCAAGGCACAGCCTGGAACCAGCTCCCCCGCCATGCTGACCCGCTCCGCCTCCGGCCTCGATCCCCACCTGCCGCTGGATGCGGCGCTGGCTCAGGTGGACCGCGTCGCCAAAGAACGTGGACTGGATCCCGCCCAACTGACGGAGCAGGTCAAGTCGGCCACACAAGCTGGTATCCTTGGCCCGCAGGTGGTCAACATTCTCCAGCTGAATCTGCAACTGGATCATCAAAAGGGCGCCTGATGGCGCCCATTCCGGTTTGGTGATGACCTCGATTTTCGAAACGGGCAGTTGGCTCGATAGGGATAACAATGGCTGATGTAGCAAGCGCTGATGCCCTGCTGACGAGTCTGATGCAGGAGCATGGGGATGCGTGATGAGGTAAGGGCCGACGCCCTGCTGGCGAGCCTGGAACAGGAGCACAAGGGCAAGCTGAAGGTGTTTCTCGGCGCAGCTCCCGGCGTGGGAAAGACCTACGCCATGTTGCAGGCGGTGCGGGAACAGGCCAAGGAGGGGGTCGATATCCTGATCGGCGTGGTGGAGACCCACGGCCGTCAGGAGACCCTGGCCCTGCTCGACAAACTCGCCATCATGCCGCGCAAGATCCACATGCACCGCCAGCAGCGACTGGAAGAGATGGATCTCGACGGCCTGCTCGCCCGCAAACCGGCCATCGCCGTGGTGGACGAGCTGGCACACAGCAACGCCCCCGGCAGCCGCCACGAGAAGCGCTGGCAGGATGTGGAGGAGCTGCTCAACGCCGGGATCGACGTCTACACAACCCTCAACGTGCAGCATCTGGAGAGCCTCAACGATCTGGTGTGGCAGCTGACCGGGGTCAGGGTGAAAGAGACCCTGCCCGATCAGGTGCTGCTGGAAGCCGACAGTCTGGTGCTGATCGACCTGCCCCCCAAGGAGCTGCTCGGCCGCCTCAAGGAGGGCAAGGTCTATGTGCCCCATCAGGCCAAGGCTGCGTTGCAATCCTTCTTCTCCCTCAACAACCTCACCGCATTGCGGGAGCTGGCGATGCAGACCGCCGCCAGCCATGTGGAGGGCGATCTGCAACTGCAATGGCAGGCGGCGGGCAAGACCACATTGCCGCTGCGGGGCAAGCTGATGGTCTGCCTCGGCAACCAGCACGGGGCTGCGCTGGTGCGTTATGGCCACCGCTTTGCCCAGCGTCGCCAGCTGCCCTGGCTGGTGGTGCATGTCGACAGCAATGGCCACAGCTCGGCCGACGTGGAGCAGGCGCTGGCGCTCGCCTCCCAGCTGGGAGCCAAGGTGCTGACCCTCTCCAGTCCGGCGGTCGCCAATACCCTGCTGGAGACTGCCGAGCAGCAGCAGGTCTCCCAGCTGCTGCTTGGCAAACCCCACAAGGCGCCGTGGCGTCGCTCGCTGGTGCAGCACCTGCTCAAGCAGGCGCAGGGGCTGGAGATCACCCTGGTCGATACCGAGAAGCAGAAACACAGAGTGGGGATGCGCTCCCCGACGCCGAAGGATATTCACCACAGCCTGCTGGCGGTGGCCATCATGGGGTTCACCTCGGCCATTGCATGGGGACTCTCCTACTGGCTGCCCCCCGCAGCGTTGCCGCTCATCTTCGTGCTGGGGGTGCTGGCGACAGCCCTAACCACCAGTCTCGTGCCCGCCACGCTGGCAGCAGTGCTGGGCTTTATCGCCCACAATCTGCTCTTCACCGCCCCCTACTTCTCCCTGAGCGTCGCCAACCACAGCGACCTGCTCACCCTGTTCGTGCTGCTTATCGTCGGCATGACGGCGGGGCGCCTCGCCTCCCGCCAGCGCCAGCAGCTGATCGGCCTGCGCGAGACCCAGCAGCTGGGCAATGCCCTGCTCTCCCTCAGTCAGGGGCTGGCGACCGCCAACAGCCCGGAGGAGGTGCTGAGACAAGGGGCCCAGGCCATCTCGCTGGCGCTTGGCCAGCCGACCGTAGTGATCGACAAGGATTTTCACGACCGCCTCGGCAACGAGAAGCACAGACCCGGCCAGACCGACAAGGCGGCCATCGACTGGTGTCTGGCCCAGAAGCAGAGCGCCGGGGCCCACACCGCCACCCTCAATGCTGCAGAGGCCCAGTATCACCATCTCAGCGACGATCTGGTGATCGGCATAACGCTGGCCAATCCGCTCTCCTCCTCTGCCGAGCATCAGCTGCAGGCGCTGCTCACCGACATTCGCGCCGCGCTGGCGCGGATCGACCTCAACGAGCGGCTGGCTGACAGCCAGTTGCAGGCGGAGACCGACCGGATGCGCGCGGCCCTGCTCTCCTCGGTCTCCCACGATTTGAAAACGCCGCTGGCCACCATCATGGGGGCTGGCAGCACCCTGCTGGAATATGGTGACCGGATCCCCGCCGAAGACCGTGACGAACTGCTCCACTCGGTGCAGGAGGAGGCACGCCGCCTGCACAGCTATGTGCAGAATCTGCTGGATATGACCCGCATCGGCTCCCCCGACTTCCAACTGAAACGGGACTGGGTCGATCTGGCGGATCTGGTGGAGAGCGCCCGCAAGCGGCTCGACTCCTCCTGGCGCCAGCACAAGCTGCTGGTCCATTTCGATCAGCATGTGCCCCAGCTCTATGTGCACGGCGCCCTGATCGAGCAGGTGCTGGTCAATATCCTCGACAACGCCTCCCGCTACTCGCCAGCTGGCACCCCCATCGAGTTCAAGGTGATGGTGGCCGAACCCGACCTCATCATCGATATCATCGATATCGGGGTCGGTATCGCCGAGTCGGATCGGGAGAAGATCTTCAACCTCTTTTACACCCAGCCGGTGGGTGATTGCGGCAGCCGTGGCACCGGGCTTGGCCTCGCCATTTCCCGCGCTATGATAGAGGCCCACGGCGGCAAGATTTGGGCCTTCTCCGGCCCCAATGGCAACGGAACCTGCATGCGCATCTCCCTGCCGCTCGCCCTCAATTCACCGGAGGTATGATGGCTGACCGCCAGCTTGGGTCACTCAACCCCTCCCACCATTCGCCTCTGGAGGTTCGATGGCGCACATTCTGGTCATAGATGATGAAGCGGCGATCCGTCGCTTTCTGCGGATCAGCCTGATTGCCGAGGGCCATCAGGTGAGTGAGGCGGTGGGGGTCAATGAAGGGCTGGAGCAGTATCGCCACCTCAACCCCGATCTGGTGATCCTCGATCTCGGTCTGCCGGATGGCGATGGCATTCAGGTGTTGCAGGCCATTCGCGAGCACCACCCCAATCCGGTGCTGGTGTTGTCGGCCCGTGACTCGGAGCAGGAGAAAGTGCGCTTGCTGGATGCCGGCGCCAACGACTACATGAGCAAGCCGTTCGGCATCGGCGAGATGATGGCCCGCATTCGCGTGCTGCTGCGCCAACGGGCGGGCGTCAGCAGCGGCGAGCGGCGCCACTTCCCCCAATGCGGCCTGACGCTTGATGTCAGCAGCCACAAGGTGACCATGAAAGACGAGGAGATCCCTCTCTCCCGCAAGGAGTTCGCCCTGCTGCAGGCGCTGGTGTGCCACCCCGGCAAGCTGGTGATGCAGACCCAGCTGCTCAACGACATTTGGGGGCCGAGCCACAAGGAGGACACCCACTACCTGCGCATCGTTATCGCCAGCTTGCGCAAAAAACTGGGGGATAACCCCCAGCAACCGACGCTTATCGAGACCGAATCCGGTATTGGCTACCGCTTTATCGGCAACTGATGTTTCACGTGGAACGACGCCCGCAGCAAATAAGTGCCAGCAGACCGCAGCCACTCAGCAACAGACCGAGATCCTGCAATCCGGCCGCCACCGCCAACCCCAGACTGAGCAGCAGGTAGTAGCCAAGCCCGAACAGGGCGCCAGCACTGCCAGCCACCTCGCGATAGGCCAACAGCGCCTGACTCAGCACATTGGGGATAGCCAGCCCGAAGGCCACCACCACACCCATCATGGGCAACAGGAACCAGAGACCGCCCTGACTCACCCAGACCAGCAGCCCGGCAATCAACGCCAGCACGCAAGCCAATCTGATCAGAGATGACGGCTGCCATCCTCTTCCCAGCAGATGCTTGTTGAGCAGGCTGCCGAGCAGAGTCGCCAGGGCCAGCAAGATCCCTGAGTAACCAAACTCGCCGGTGCTCAATCCCAATCCGGCAAACAGGAAGGGGGCCAGACTGTAGTAGCCAAACAGCATGGTGTTGAACAGGGCGACCAACATGGCACTGCGCCAGAGTCCGCCATCCTTCATCATCCGGCACGCCAGCGGCCAGAGTGCGACTCGCAGGCTGGTGGCCGGACGGGTTTCCGGCAACTGCCAGCAGGTCACCAGCAGCAAACCTACCGCCAGTATCAGCAGACCGCTGAACACTCCGAGATAGCCAAACCCGCTCGCCAGCTGCCCGCCACTGAGCAGCCCCAGCACCGGACTGAGTGAGAGCGCAATGCCCATCACCGAGAAGACCCGCGCCAGATCGCTCCCCTGATAGCTGTCGCGCAGCATGGTCTGGGTCACCACGGATCCCACCGCAGCGCCAAAAGCCGAGATAACCCGGGCCAGCAGCAGGGTTTCAAACTGATTGGCCAGCAGCGCCAACAAGGTGCCGACACCATAGGTGAGCAACCCGGCCAACATGGCGGGACGGCGCCCGATCAGATCGCAGAGCCGCCCCCAGCAGACCACGCCAACCGCAAACGCCAGAAAATAGACCGACAGGGTCTGGGATGCCTGCCCTTCGCTCACCTGAAACTGGGTAGAGATGTGGGTTAGGACCGGGCTGTAGATGGTCTCCACAATCTGGGGAAACATCATCAATCCCACCACCAGCCAGAGCGGTGGCAACTTGTTGTTCATGACAAACCTCCTTCACAAGAGGTCGCCATTCTAGAGAGATGCCGATTGTCTGATTACAATAAGCAGGACTATAAACATCAAAAATCGGACATATGGCTTTTATTCTTCCCGATCATCCTTTTGACCCCGACCAGCTGACTGGCAGCGTGATCGGCATTGCCTCCGCCCTCGGCTGGCACGACTCGGGCCTGCATCAACATCAACGCCATCAGCTGCTGTTCGCCCAATCCGGCTGCATGACCATGGAGCTGGAAGGTCGGGTCTGCCTGCTACCGCCCACCCGCGCTGCCTGGCTGCCAGCGGGCACCGCCCACAGGATCTTGATGCGCGGTGTGGTGGCCTACCGCTCTCTCTACTTCCAGCCATACCCCGAGTTGCCCGGCACGGTAGAGGTGTTGGCGGTCAATCCGCTGCTGCACGAACTGATCGAACGGATGGCACTCTGGCCGTGGGACAAACCGCAAGAGCAGCAACAACAGACGGTGGCACTGTTTATGGAGGAGTTGGGGCAGGCGCCGCGGGAGTCGTGGCAGTTGCCGCTGCCAACCGATCCCAGACTGGGCGACTGGCTACAGCGGTTAAAGCGGGGGGATGCCCTGCCGGAGCGGCTCAATCAGTTAGCCGGACAGATAGGCGCCAGTGACAAGACCATTGGCCGCATCTTTATGCGGGAGACAGGCATGAGCTATCAGGCGTGGCGCCAGCAGTGGCGACTGTTGCGCGCCATGGAGCTGCTGGCAGAAAGCGAGTCCATCAGCCGGATTGCCGCTGCGCTGGAGTTCTCCAGCGACAGCGCCTTTATCAGCTTCTTCAAACAACATACGGGACAGACCCCCCTGCGCTACCTCAACTCTCAGGGTGAGTCGCCACAGCCTGGCTCGCCTCCACCACCAGGGTATCCAGCGCCAGCGGTTTGAGGTTGTGCAGCGCATCCTGCACCACGGCATGGGATGCCTGTTGCAACTCGCTCTGCACATCCTGCTCCAGCTGGGCTCTCTCCAGCTCGGGCCGCGGGTTTTCGTTGGCCATCACGTTCAGGCTCAGGGCACTCACAATCAGGGTAGCGATCAGGATTTTCATCTGGTTTGCTCCGGTATGGTTGAGATGACCAGATAGCTATTCCAATAGTTGTGCCAATCCTCATGCAATTCATAACATGATGATTTTGTTTAAATTAACTATCTTGCAATACCAAATTGAGTCGCAAAATGCATCCCGCCCAGTCATTTTTAAACCAACAGTTGGTGATTTTAACCACGCTTGATTTTTGCACCATGTTCCACGTGGAACGTTCCATCTTTTTGATCGACACCCGCTTTTAAACTGAGCTATGGTGCTACATCCCCGTAACTCAAATCTGGATCTGTCACTGAATGGAATTTTCCTTGTTCGGCGAGAAGTTCACTCGCCACGCCGGCATTACCCAACTCATGGATGACCTCAATCAGGGGCTGACCAATCCGGACGCCATCATGCTGGGTGGCGGCAATCCGGCCCCGATCCCCGCCATGCTGGAGCGCTTTCAGGCCGAGGCCAAAACCCTGCTCGACAACGGCGAACTGGTGAAAGCGATGGCCAACTACGATGGCCCACAGGGCAAAGACAGGTTCACCAGGGCGCTAGCCGGACTGCTCAGCAAGGAGCTGGGCTGGGATATCTCAGCCCGCAATATCGCCCTGACCAACGGCAGCCAGAATGCCTTCTTCTACCTGTTCAACCTGCTGGCCGGTGAATTTGCTGATGGCCGCAAGAAGAAGGTGCTGTTCCCGCTCGCCCCCGAATACATCGGCTATGCCGACTCGGCGCTGGCCGACGACTACTTCGTGGCTTACAAGCCCACCATCGAGAAGCTGCCCGATGGCCAGTTCAAGTACCACGTGGATTTCGAGAGCCTGCAGGTGGGTGACGATATCGGGGTGATCTGCGTCTCTCGCCCCACCAACCCCACCGGCAATGTGCTGACCGACGAAGAGATCGAACACCTCGATCAGATCGCCCGCGACAAGGGGATTCCGCTGCTGATCGACAACGCCTACGGCGTCCCCTTCCCGGGCATCATCTTCAGCGAAGCCAAGCCATTCTGGAACACCAACACCATCCTCTGCATGAGCCTCTCCAAGCTCGGCTTGCCGGGCACCCGCTGCGGCATCGTCATCGCTGACGAGAAGATCATTCAGGCCATCACCAACCTGAGCGGCATCATCAATCTGGCGCCGGGCAGTCTGGGGCCTGCTATCACCATCCCGATGATCGAGAGCGGCGAGATCATCGCCCTCAGCGAACAGGTGGTGAAGCCCTTCTATCAGCAGAAGGCGGAGCTGGCGGTGCAGCAGTTGCGCGAAGCGATCCCCGACCCGCGCTTCCACATTCACAAGCCGGAAGGGGCCCTCTTCCTCTGGCTCTGGTTTGAAGATTTGCCGATCCACTGTCAGGAGCTCTATGAGCGACTGAAGGCGAAGAACCTGCTGATCGTGCCGGGTCACTACTTCTTCCCCGGTATCGATGACCCTGAGTGGCGCCACAGCCAGGAGTGCATCCGCCTCAACTACTCCCAGAGCGAGGAGCTGGTGCGCCGCGGCATCGCCATTCTGGCCGACGAAATCAATGCCCTCTACGCCGGCTAAGTCAGTCCGGCCAGCCAAAAACAGAAAGGCCTGCAGATGCAGGCCTTTGTTGTCTGTCGCGATCCGGTTTACTTAGCCGGGCAGCGCCAGCTGCTCGGGTTTGCCGATCGGGATGGCGCGGGGCTTGAGCGCCTCCGGCAGTTCGCGCGCCAGATCGATGGTCAGCAGACCATGCTCCAGCTTGGCGCCCTGCACTTCCACGTGCTGGCTCAGCTTGAAGGCGAGCTCGAAGTCACGCTCGGCAATCCCCTGATGGAGGAACTGACGCTCACCGGCCGCAGCCCCTTTGCGCCCCTTCACCTTGAGGGTGCCGTTTTCGGTCTCCAGCTCCAGCTCTTCGCGCTCGAAGCCAGACACGGCGACCGTGATGCGATAGCCATCCTGATCGCGCTTCTCAATGTTGTACGGGGGGTAAGCGGCGGTCTTCTGCTCAAACAGACCTTCCAGCTCACGGGCCATCCGCTCGAAGCCAACTGCGTTGGAATAGAGATGAGAAAAATCGAGGTTACGCATAATCCTATCCTTCTAAAAAGCAACAGGTTCAACTCTCCACAGGCCCGTCATCGGCACCCGGGAAATTTTAAAATTTCAGTGAATTCAGGCTATCAGCCGTTGATCTCGATCTTGCGCGGCTTCATCGCCTCGGGCACTTCACGCACCAGCTCGATGTGCAGCAAGCCGTTTTTCAGGTCGGCCCCTTTCACCCGCACATAGTCGGCCAGCTGGAAGCGGCGCTCGAAACCACGTTCGGCAATCCCCTGATAGAGATAGTTGCGCCCGGTGTCGGCCTGCTTGTTGCCCTTCACCGTCAGCAGATTTTCCTGGAAGCTCAGCTCCAGCTCTTCCTGGGTAAAGCCCGCCACCGCCATGCTGATGCGGTAGTCGTTGTCACCCAACTGCTCGATGTTGTAGGGGGGATAACCGGCATTGCCATTGCTGGCCGCAGATTCGATGAGATTGGCCAGACGATCGAAACCAATGGCAGAACGATAGAGCGGAGAAAAGTCGATAGAACGCATAGTATTACCCTCTTGTGAGCGATAACGGATTGTTTGCCCTCCTAATGGACGGGCGCCTGGTCGAAACCTCTGTCGAGCATTCCGGCCTTGTTACCTATATAGGGGCTCACTTTTTCCTTTCAAGGGGATTTTTTCAAATTTTTTAAATGTCCGCGCCGACCTTTGGCACATCAACCAGTTGGCCCGATAGTGATGATAATCGACCCGTGGGCCACTGATGGCAACTCGCTCCGTCTCCCATAATTGGTTGCATATCCACCAGCCAACATGGAGCCATCCCATGAAGATTACCCAGGTTCGCAACGCCACCTTGCTGCTCGACTATGCCGGCACCCGCTTTCTGATCGACCCCATGCTCTCGGCCAAGGGGGCCTTCCCAGGCTTTGAGGGCACCGCCAACAGCCAGCTGCGCAATCCGCTGGTCGAGCTGCCGCTGCCGATCGATGAGCTGGTCGATGTGGATGCCGTTATCGTCACCCACGACCATCCCGACCACTGGGATGACACCGCCAGAGCTCTAATCCCCAAACATCTGCCGCTCTTGGTACAACATCAGAAAGATGCCGATGCCATTCGAGCCAGTGGCTTTGAGGATGTGCGCCTGCTGAGCGACCAGCCCGAGTTTGCCGGCATTCGCCTGCAGCAGACCGGTGGCCAGCACGGCAGCGACCAGTTGATGGCGGTACTGGGCGAGCGAATGGGAGAAGTGTGCGGCGTGGTCTTCTCCCACCCCGATGAACAGTGCCTCTATCTGGCCGGTGATACCATCTGGCATCCCCGGGTCGAGCAAGCCCTGCAACAGCATCAGCCCGAGGTCATCATCCTCAACTGTGGCGATGCACAGGTGCCCGGACTCGGTTCCATCATCATGGGCAAGGAGGATGTCGCCGCCGTTTATCAGGCCGCACCGCAAGCCACGCTGCTCGCCAGCCATATGGAGGCGGTCAACCACGCCGTGCTGTCACGCCAGGAGCTGCGCGACTATCTGGCGGAACGGGGCATGATGGATCGGGTACGGGTGCCAGAAGATGGCGAGGCGATATCGCTGCGACCCGCAGGAGGGCCAGCCCTTCGGCTTTCACTGCCGAACGCTTATGATGAGGGGTCTGCGCGCAGAGAGGAGCCAACACCATGACCACCCCGATCGTTGCCGTGGTGACCTTCGATCACTTCAGCCCTTTTCACTGCGCCGTCCCCTGTCTCATCTTCGGCGATATCCTGCCGGGCCAGCCACTGTTCGAGCTCAAGATCTGCTGCGGCGATGGCAACCCTCATTCACACTCAGCGCAAGGCTTCACCATTCAGGCTCCCCATGGGATGGAGGTGCTGACCGAGGCGGAGATCATCGTCATCCCCTTCTGGCACGACCCGGCTGCACGACCACCAGCACAGCTGCTCGATGCCCTGATTGCCGCAAGAGCCAGAGGTGCCCGGCTGGTCGGACTCTGCCTCGGCACCTATGTGCTCGCCTACGCCGGGCTGCTCAATGGTCGCAAGGCATCGACCCACTGGGAGTACGAACAGGATTTCTGCCACCGCTTTCCCTGCGTGCAGCTCGATACCAACGCCCTCTATGTGGATGACGAGGGGCTGGTCACCTCGGCAGGTACTGCCGCCGGGCTGGACTGCTGCCTCTATCTGGTGCGCCAGTACCACGGCTCGGCCATCGCCAACAAGGTGGCGCGGCGGCTGGTGATCCCGCCTCACCGGGAAGGGGGGCAGGCCCAGTTTATCGAGCAGCCGGTGCCCGCCTCCACCCGCGATGTCCGGATGAACCAGTTGCTCGACCACCTGCGTGGCCATCTGGCCGACCCTCACACCCTGGACTCTCTGGCAGATCTCACCCTGATGAGTCGACGCACCTTTACCCGCCGTTTTCATCAGGCAACCGGCCTCTCGGTGGGTGAATGGCTGCTGGCGGAACGGCTCAGGCGCAGTCAGGAGCTGCTGGAGGTAAGCGGCCATTCCATCGATCGCATCGCCGAGCTGGTCGGCTTCAAGAGTGCTACCTCTCTGCGCAATCACTTTCGTGCCCGCTTTGCCATCTCCCCCAGCGAGTGGCGACGATCTTTTCGTGGCCAAAACCCCTGATACACAGACTCGATGTTCCACGTGGAACGAGCAACGTCCTCCGCCAGAAAAGCAAAAAGCCGCTCACAGGGAGCGGCTATTTTTATATCGAGCTGACAGCGTCGATTAAACGTCGAGGTTGGCTACGCGCAGAGCGTTGGTCTCGATAAAGTCACGACGTGGCTCAACGGCATCACCCATCAGGGTGGAGAAGAGCTGGTCAGCGCCTACGGCGTCGTCGATGGTGACGCGCAGCATGCGGCGGGCTTCCGGATCCATGGTGGTTTCCCACAGCTGGTCCGGGTTCATCTCACCTAGCCCTTTATAGCGCTGGATGTAGATGCCGCGCTTGCCTTCGCCCATCAGCCACTCGACGGCTTCCACGAAGTTGGCAACCGGTTTGACCTTCTCGCCACGCTTGATGAAACCACCTTCCTCAATCAGGTTGGCGATCTCCTTGCCCAGCGAGACCAGCTGACGGTACTCGGAGGATTGCAGGAAGTCGTAGCTGAGCGGATATTCGCGATCGACACCGTGCTGACGTACCACGGCGTGCGGCACGTACAGGCTGCGCTCTTCGTCACGACGAACCTGGATCTGGTACTGGATACCGTGGTTGCTCTCGTTGAGCACGGCTTCCATACCCTGACACCAGGCCAGCAGATCACTCTCGCTGTTCAGCAGCGCTTCGTTCAACTCCGGCTGATAGATCAGCTGGGTCAGTACCGCTTCCGGCGCACGACGAGACATGCGGGTGATCAGGTGAGTCACCGAGCGGTGCTGGTTGACCAGGCGCTCCAATGCCTCGCCACCGATAGCCGGAGCAGACTCGTTGACGTGCAGGGTAGCACCGTCCAGCGCCATGGCGGTCTGGTACTGCAGCAGCGCGTCTTCGTCTTTCAGGTACTGCTCCTGCTTGCCCTTCTTCACTTTGTAGAGCGGCGGCTGGGCGATGTAGACGTAGCCACGTTCGATGATTTCCGGCATCTGACGATAGAAGAAGGTCAGCAGCAGGGTTCGGATGTGCGCACCATCGACGTCCGCATCGGTCATGATGATGATGTTGTGATAACGCAGCTTGTCCGGGTTGTACTCATCGCGACCGATACCGCAGCCCAGTGCGGTGATCAGGGTGCCCACCTCTTGCGAGGAGATCATCTTGTCGAAACGGGCCTTCTCTACGTTCAGGATTTTACCCTTGAGCGGCAGGATGGCCTGGTTTTTACGATTGCGACCCTGCTTGGCAGAACCGCCAGCAGAGTCCCCTTCCACTATGTAGAGTTCGGAGAGAGCCGGGTCTTTTTCCTGACAGTCAGCCAGCTTGCCGGGCAGACCGGCGATATCCAGCGCGCCTTTGCGGCGGGTCAGTTCGCGGGCTTTGCGGGCCGCTTCACGGGCACGGGCCGCATCGATGATCTTGTTGACCACGATCTTGGCATCGCCCGGGTTTTCCAGCAGGAAGTCGGCAAGCTTCTCACCCATCGCCTGTTCAACGGCGGTCTTCACTTCGGAAGAGACCAGCTTGTCCTTGGTCTGGGAGGAGAACTTGGGATCCGGCACCTTGACGGAGATAACGGCAATCAGACCTTCACGTACGTCGTCGCCACTGGCGGCAGACTTGGCCTTCTTGCTGTAGTCCTCTTTGTCCATATAGGAGTTCAGAGTACGGGTCAGCGCGGTACGGAAGCCAACGAGGTGAGTACCACCATCCCGCTGCGGGATGTTGTTGGTGAAGCAGTAGACCCCTTCCTGATAGGCGTCGTTCCACTGCATCGCCACTTCAACGCCGATACCATCCTGCTCGGTGGTGAAATGGAACACCTTCGGGTGGATCGGGGTCTTGTTCTGGTTCAGGTATTCAACGAATGCCTTGATGCCACCCTCGTAGCAGAAATGCGCCTCGCGGCCATCACGCTCGTCTTGCAGACGGATGGAGACACCGGAGTTGAGGAAGGAGAGCTCACGCAGGCGCTTGGCCAGGATCTCGTAGTGGAACAGGGTATCGCTGAAAATGGCAGGGCTCGGCCAGAAGCGAACTTCGGTACCGGTGCCGGTGCTGTCGCCAATCTGCTTGAGCGGCGCTTGTGGCTCACCCAGATGATAGGTCTGCTCGTAGACGTGACCGTTACGACGAATGGTCAGCAACAGCTTGTCAGAGAGGGCGTTAACGACGGAGACACCCACGCCGTGCAGGCCGCCGGATACCTTGTAGGAGTTGTCATCAAACTTACCGCCTGCGTGCAGCACGGTCATGATGACCTCTGCGGCGGAGCGGCCCTCCTCCTCGTGCATGTCTACCGGGATACCCCGGCCATTGTCACGCACAGAGACAGAACCGTCGGAATGGATCTTGACCAGAATATCGGAGCAGTAGCCAGCGAGCGCCTCGTCAATGGAGTTATCGACGACCTCGAACACCATGTGGTGCAGACCCGAGCCATCATCCGTATCGCCGATATACATCCCCGGGCGCTTGCGGACCGCATCCAGGCCCTTCAGCACCTTGATATTCGAGGAGTCGTAAGTATTTTCACTCATAGCTTACTCTCTGCCTTCTCTAACGTTTCGGAGATTTTACCCTGTTCCACGTGGAACAACTTGCAGTCATTCGCATCCATCATGTCTGCGAGCTGACCGGTGTCGATGGCGGTGATAAACACCTGGGACGCACACTGCTTTAGCCTTGCGGCCAGCAAGCGGCGCTTGTCGACATCCAGTTCAGAGGCAAAATCGTCAATTAAAAAAATACAGCCACGGCTGCTATGTTGATTCAAATAGAGCCCTTGGGCCAGTCGCATGGCGCAGACCAGCAACTTCAACTGACCCCGGGACAAAATATCCTGAGCGGGTACCCCGTTCGCCTTGAGGCGAACATCGGCTTTCTGTGGACCGACACCGGTATAGCCCAGCGCCCGATCCCGCTCAAACCCCGCCTCCAGCAGATCGCCGAGGGGAGTATCTTTCTCCCAGCCACGGTAAAAGCCGAGACTGATATCGAATTCCGGCAGAAAATCCGCCGTCATCTCCTTGATCAGGGGCGTAATGGCCTGACAATAACTGGCGCGAAACTCGGCCAGCTCACCCCCCAGCCGCACCAATTCCTGATCCCAGAACGCCAGCTGGCGGTACTGGGTGCTCTGGCGCAGCTGTGCATTGCGCTGTTTCAGCAGCCGCCGCACTCGCCCCCACAGGGCAAAGAAGGTCGGCTCCTGATGGAAAACGCCCCAATCGAGCCAGGCGCGGCGAGCCTGAGGCCCGCCCGTCAGCAGGTTGAAACCATCGGGATGGATCAACTGCACCGGCAACAGCTCCGCCAAATCGGCCAGCCGCTGGGCCTGCGCCCCGGCAATCTTGAGCTGGGTCTCGCCACTCTTGTCTTTGGCAAGACCGATCGGTACCTGACGCCCCTCCAGTTCGCACTGGGCAAACAGGGTAAAGGCCCGCTCCCCCTGGCGGATAACCCGCCCGGTCAAATGAGTGCGAAAGGAGCGCCCCAGACCAAGGTAGTGAATGGCTTCCAGCACGCTGGTCTTGCCGCTGCCATTGCACCCGACCAGAATGTTGAGGCCGGGCGACAGCTTGAGACTGGCTTGCTGGATATTGCGAAAGTCGCTGAGCTGGAGTTTGACCAGGGACACGACTAGATCCGCATCGGCATCACCACGTACTGAGCATCCTGATGTTCAAAATCCTCAATAATGGCACTGCTGATGGAATCGCTCAGGCTAATCCGAATTTGGTCACATTTTAACGTATTCAGCACGTCGAGCACATAAGAGACGTTAAAGCCGATCTCCATCTCGCCAGCGGCATATTGTACGTCAAGCAGCTCTTCGGCTTCTTCCTGTTCCGGGTTGTTGGCGGTGATGCGCAGCAGGTTTTCCTGCAGATTGAGACGCACCCCACGGAATTTCTCGTTGGAGAGGATGGCGGCGCGGGCAAACGCCTGACGCAGATCCTCACGGCCGGCGATCAGGGCCTTGTCGCTGTTGCGCGGAATGACGCGGCGCCAGTCCGGGAAGCGGCCATCCACCAGCTTGGAGGTGAAGATGAAGCCGTCCAGCGCAGCACGCAGGTTGCTGCGACCGATCTGCAGCCGCACCGGCTTGTCTTCCGCCTCCAGCAGACGCACCAGCTCCAGTACCCCTTTGCGTGGCAGGATAACCTGATGATCGGGCAGCGATTCCCCTACTACCTCGCGGCGGCAGGTGGCCAGACGGTGACCGTCGGTCGCCACGGTGCGCAGACCGTGACCTTCGCTCTCGAACAGCATGCCGTTCAGGTAGTAACGTACATCCTGGCTGGCCATGGAGAACTGGGTCGCATCGATCAGCTTCTTCAGCTCCAGCTGGCTGATATCGAACTCGAGCACGGATTCCCAATCCTCGATGTTCGGATACTCGGTTGCCGGCAGGGTCGAGAGGTTGAAGCGAGAACGACCGGACCGGATGATCAGGCGCTCACCTTCGGTATTGAGACGGATCTCGGCGCCTTCCGGCAGACCACGGCAGATATCCAGCAGCTTGCGCGCCGGTACTGTGGTGCGGCCATCTTCGCTGGCCCCGTTCAGATAGACCTGACCGATCATCTCTACTTCGAGATCGGTACCGGTCAGTGACAGCAGACCGTTGCTGACATCAAGCAGCACGTTGCCGAGGATCGGCAGGGTCGGTCGGCCGCCGAGGGCGCCGGACACCAGTTGCAGAGGACGTAACAGGGCCTCACGGCTAATTTCGAGCTGCATCTGTGCTCTCCGTTGTGATTAGGAGGAAAAGATTCGGATCAGGTTGGAATATTCGCGCTGCATCTGTCCACTCGATTCCGTTATCAGGAAGAAAGAGTACGGATCAGGTTGGAATAGTCCTCCTTGATGTCGTGACTCTCCTCCTTCAGCTGCTCGATCTTGCGGCAGGCATGAAGAACGGTAGTGTGGTCACGGCCACCAAAGGCATCACCTATCTCCGGCAAACTGTGGTTGGTCAGCTCCTTGGCCAAAGCCATCGCCAGCTGGCGCGGACGGGCAACGGAGCGGGAACGACGCTTGGAGAGCAGATCCGCCAGCTTGATCTTGTAGTACTCCGCCACCGTCTTCTGGATATTGTCGATGGTGACCAGCTTCTCCTGCAGTGCCAACAGGTCGCGCAGCGCTTCACGCACGAAATCGATGTTGATGGCACGGCCGGTGAAGTTGGCGTTGGCGATCACCCGGTTGAGGGCGCCTTCCAGTTCACGGACGTTGGATCGCAGACGTTTGGCAATGAAGAAGGCCACTTCGTCCGGCAGATGGATCTGGTTCTCGTCTGCCTTACGCATCAGGATCGCGACGCGGGTCTCCAGCTCAGGCGGCTCGATCGCCACGGTCAGGCCCCAGCCGAAGCGGGACTTGAGGCGATCCTCGACACCGTTGATCTCCTTCGGATAGCGATCCGAGGTCAGGATGATCTGCTGGTTACCTTCCAGCAAGGCATTGAAGGTATGGAAGAACTCCTCCTGGGAGCGCTCCTTGTTGGCGAAGAACTGGATGTCATCGATGAGCAGGGCATCGACGCTGCGGTAGTAACGCTTGAACTCTTCAATGGCGTTGTTTTGCAGCGCTTTCACCATGTCCTGAACAAACCGCTCGGAGTGCATATAGATGACTTTGGCATCTTTTTTACTCTCCTTGATGGCATTGCCAACGGCGTGCAGCAGGTGGGTTTTACCCAGGCCGGTGCCGCCATAGAGGAACAGCGGGTTGTAAGCACCACCCGGATTGTCCGCTACCTGACGGGCAGCCGCACGCGCCAACTGGTTGGACTTACCCTCGACGAAATTCTCGAAGGTATAGTTCACGTTGGTGTTGCTCTTGTGGTTCGGCTCGGGCTTGGCTTCAGCCTTGCTTTCCCAGCTCTTCTGCAAGTTATTCACAGGCGCGGCACCCTGTACCGGCGCTCTGGCGACAGCAACAGGATGGGGACGATTGCCTATATCAAAACGCAGGGCGGGGCCGTCGACCCCGCAGAGTTCGTTGATGATGCCGTTAACCCGGATGAGATACTTGTCTCGTACCCAGTCCAGAACAAAGCGATTCGGTGCATACAGGGTCAGAGTATTGTCACTCAACTCCGCTTGAAGCGGCCGGATCCACATGCTGAATTCTGCCGAGGGCAACTCATCTTGCAGCCGGTTAAGGCACTGCTGCCATAGCGAAGCAGTCACTCTAAACTCCTGTCGATTGATTAACTAAAGACCGGCTATTCTACGTTTTTAGCCGCCGGATCTCCAGCCATCGCCCGGTGGATCCAGCAAATAAGATCCTTGACTTTCAAGGATCCAGCGCCTTTGGATCGGATTTCATCCCCAAAGTTACCCACAGCTTGATCCACCGTCCTGATTGGTCGATCCCGTGCTTCTCTCCTGTTATTTCATATAACCAAATGTCATTTATTTTTTAAATTTTATTCCAATAACATCAGGGCCAAACCAGTTATTACAACTACAAATACAAGACATTGAGAGAGAGAAACACCATGAAAACATCCATCAAACTGATTTCCGGCGCAGCCATCCTGCTCGCCACCCTGTCCGGTCAGGCCATCGCCCAGGAGACCATCAAGGTCGGCATGTCCGGCAAATATTTCCCGTTCACTTTCGTCAAGCAGGACAAGCTGCAAGGCTTTGAAGTGGATATGTGGAACCAGATCGGCGAGCGCACCGGCTACAAGGTCGAATTCGTGACCGCCAGCTTCTCCGGCCTGTTCGGCATGCTGGAAACCGGCCGCATCGACACCATCTCCAACCAGATCACCATCACCGACGAGCGCAAGGCGAAGTACGACTTCTCCCAGCCTTACGTCTATGACGGCGCCCAGATTGTGGTACGCAAGGGCAACAGCACCATTCACGGTATCAAGGATCTGGAAGGCAAGAAGGTGGCCGTGAACCTGGGTTCCAACTTCGAAGAGCTGCTGCGCAAGAACGACCCGAACAAGAAGATCGACATCCGCACCTATGACTCCGCCTTCGAGCAGGATGTCGCCCTGGGTCGCATCGATGCCTTCGTGATGGACCGCGTCTCCACCGCCCAGCTGATCAAAGAGTCCAAGCTGCCGCTGCAACAGGCTGGCGCACCGTTCGAGACTATCGAGAACGCCCTGCCCTTCCTGAAGACCCCGGAGAAGCAGGCGCTGCTGAAGAAGGTCGATGAGGCTCTGACCGCCATGCGCAAGGATGGCTCCCTGCGTCAGATCTCCGAGAAATGGTTCGCTTCCGACATCACCGACAAATAAATGATGGAATTTGACCTCGAATACACGCTGGGGCTGTTTCCCATCCTGCTCAAATACCTGGGCACCACGATGGAAATGGCCCTGTGGGGATTCGTGCTGGCACTCGTACTCTCGCTGGCCCTGGCGATAGTACGGGTGTTTCGCGTCCCTGCGATTCACTGGCTGGCGATGCTCTATATCTCGTTCTTTCGGGGTACACCGCTACTCGTTCAGCTGTTCCTGCTCTACTACGGACTGCCGCAACTGTTCCCGATCTTCGTGGGAATGGATGCCTTTACCGCCGCCATCGTCGGTCTGACCCTGCACTTCGCCGCCTACATGGCCGAGTCGATCCGCGCAGCCATCCTCGGCATTCACAAAAGCCAGATGGAAGCGGCGCTCAGTATCGGCATGAGCCGTTATCAGGCGATGCAGCGGATCATCCTGCCGCAGGCGGCACGTATCGCCACCCCGTCACTGATGAACTACTTCATCGATATGATCAAGAGCACCTCGCTGGCCTTCACCCTGGGGGTGGCCGAGATCATGGGCAAGGCGCAGATGGAAGCCTCCTCCTCCTTCAAGTTCTTCGAGAGCTTTATGGCGGTGGCGCTGATCTACTGGGTAGTGGTGATCTTCTTTACCCGCTTGCAGCATCTGCTGGAAATTCGTCTCAACCGTGCCTATTAAAGGAGGGCTCTCATGATCAAGCTAACCGGCCTCTCCAAGGCATATCACGGCAATCAGGTGCTCAACGGCATCGATCTGGAGGTCAAAAAGGGGGAAATTGTCGTCATCATCGGCCCCTCCGGCACCGGCAAGTCGACCCTGTTGCGCTGCCTGAACCTGCTGGAGACCCCGGATGCGGGCACCCTTGCCATCGACGATCTCGAGCTGAATCTGGCCAAGGCCAGCGAACAGCAGGCGATCGAGCTGCGCAAACGGGCCTCCTTCGTGTTCCAGAACTACGCCCTTTTTGCCAACAAAACAGCGCTCGACAACATCGCCGAAGGGCTGATCACCGTCTGGAAGCAGCCAAAAGCGGAGGCCCGTGCCACAGCGCTCGGCATCCTCAAGGACATTGGTCTCGCCGACAAGCAGGATGCCTATCCGGCGTCTCTCTCCGGCGGCCAGCAACAACGGGTCGGCATTGGCCGCGCCATGGCGGCCCACTCCAAGGTGATCCTGTTTGACGAGCCCACCTCGGCCCTCGATCCCGAGTGGGTCGACGAGGTTTTGGGACTGATGAAAGAGTTGGCCCGCCAGCACCAGACCATGGTGGTGGTGACTCATGAGATTGAATTTGCTCGTGATGTTGCCGATCGGGTGATCTTCATGGAAGGAGGGCGGATCGTCGAGCAGGGCCCGCCGGATCAGATATTGGTCGATCCCAAGGATCCCCGTACCCGGGAGTTCTTGCGGAAAGTCCTTAAATAGCTCTCTCTTTGGCGGCCTGGCCGCCTTTTTTATTGAGGGATCCCTTGTTTAACCCCGGGTTGCCAGTATAATCCGGAGCCCTTGATCCTCTGGATCCTCACGCTCGGCAGTGGCCTTTTCAAGACCATGGCAGGATGAGAGGGAACGGCGGATTGACTAAAAGCCGAACTCTGTTTAGAATTCGGCCTCTTTTGCTAGTCGTCACACGCTATAGCTGGCGCGTCGGCTAAGTGTGACAATCAAAACTGTACAGAAATACGGAATCGAATCATGAAACGTACTTTTCAACCGTCCAACCTGAAGCGCAAGCGCTCTCACGGTTTCCGCGCCCGCATGGCAACTGCCAACGGTCGTAAAGTTCTGGCCGCTCGTCGTGCCAAGGGTCGTGCCCGTCTGGTAGTTTAATGCCTACCCAGCACACCTTCTCTCGGGAGTTACGTCTGTTAACTCCCGAACACTTCAAACGCGTTTTCGCCGAGCCTGTCCGGGCTGCTTCCCCGCAAATTACGCTTCTCGCCTGCCCCAATTCACTCGAACACTCTCGTCTTGGTCTCGCTGTGCCCAAAAAAGCACTCAAGCGTGCCGTCTGGCGTAACCGTGTCAAACGGGTGGTCCGGGAAAGTTTCCGCCTCAAACAACATCAGCTGCCTGCTATCGACATCGTGGTGATCGCCAAGGCCGGTGTGAAAGAGATGGATAACGAGGAACTGTTCAAGTTACTGGAAAAGCTATGGCGCACTCTGTCACGCCGTTGCAATGGGTAGCTATCAAACTGATACGCCTGTATCAGCTAATCATTAGCCCTCTGCTCGGGCCGCGCTGCCGTTTTACTCCAACTTGTTCCCAATTTGCGATAGAAGCCATCCGACTTCACGGTTTCATAAAAGGCGTTTGGTTAGCTAGCAAACGTCTATTAAAATGCCATCCCTTATCCGAGGGTGGTTATGACCCGGTTCCGCAACCAAAGCGAAGAAACTGAAGACTATGGAATCACAACGCAATCTACTCCTGATCGGTTTGCTGTTCGTGAGCTTTCTGCTCTGGCAACAGTGGGAGTCCGACAAGGCTCCGAAGCCGGCCCCGACTACCGTGGCCCAAACCGAACATTTCGTACCTGAAGCCGGTCAGACCGGTGATATTCCTCAGGTTTCCGAGCAAGCCAACGCGACTGCCGCACGCAAGCTGATCACTGTCTCTTCTGACGTGCTCAAGCTGACCCTGGATACCCAGGGTGGTGACGTCGTGTCTGCCGAACTGCTGTCTCACAAACTGGAAGAGGGCAAGGACCAACCGTTCGTGCTGCTGACCAGCCAGCCAGAGCACCTCTATATCGCCCAGAGCGGTCTGGTGGGTCGCAACGGTCCGGACAGTCAGGCCGAAGGTCGTCCTACCTATGAAGCCGCCCAGACCAGCTATCAGCTGGCCGATGGTCAGGATCAAGTCGTCGTTCCGATGACCTGGACCGACAGCAAGGGCGTGGTCTTCACCAAGGAGTTCATCCTCAAGCGTGGCGACTATGCCGTTGGCGTTGATTACAAGATCGACAACAAATCTGCCGAGCCGGTTCAGGTGCAGTTCTATGGTCAGCTGAAGCAGACCGTAGCAACGCCGAAGGATCAGGAAGGTCATGCCATGGTAGCCAGCGCTTACCGTGGTGGTGCCTTCTCCACTGAAGATACCCGCTACAAGAAGTACACCTTCGACGAGATGAAGGATGCCGACCTGAACAAGACCACCAAGGGTGGTTGGGTCGCCATGCTGCAACACTACTTCGTCTCTGCCTGGGCACCGAATGCCGACGATACCAACAGCTTCTACAGCCGTGTGATCCCTGGTAAAGGCCAGGCCATCATCGGTTACAAGGCGCCGCTGGTTGACGTGGCTGCCGGCCAACAGGCCGAAGTGACCAGCAAGCTGTGGGTTGGTCCCAAGCTGCAAGACCAGATGGCCAAGGTGGCTAACCACCTCGACCTGACCGTCGACTACGGCTGGCTTTGGTTCATCGCCCAACCGCTGCACTGGCTGCTGACCGTGTTCCACGGTTTCGTCCAGAACTGGGGTCTGGCCATCATCATGCTGACCCTGCTGGTACGCGGCATCATGTTCCCGCTGACCAAGGCCCAGTACACCTCCATGGCCAAGATGCGCATGCTGCAACCCAAGATTGCGGCCCTGCGCGAGCGCTTCGGCGATGACCGCCAGAAGATGTCTCAGGGCATGATGGAGCTGTACAAGAAGGAGAAGGTCAACCCGCTGGGTGGCTGCCTGCCGATCCTGGTTCAGATGCCGATCTTCATCGCCCTTTACTGGGCACTGATGGAGTCCGTTGAACTGCGTCACGCGCCGTTTGCCCTGTGGATCACTGACCTGTCAGTGAAGGACCCCTTCTTCGTGCTGCCAATCCTCATGGGTGCCTCCATGTGGTATCTGCAGAAGATGAGCCCGACCACCGTAACCGACCCGATGCAGCAGAAAGTGATGCAGTTCATGCCGATCATCTTCACTTTCATGTTCCTCTGGTTCCCGGCTGGCCTGACTCTCTACTGGCTGGTGAGCAACGTCATCTCCATCATCCAGCAGACCATCATCTATCGTCAGCTGGAGAAGAAAGGACTGCATTCACGCAGCTAATCTTCCCGTGATGACAAAAGAGGCGGCCTTCGGGCCGCCTTTTTTATTACAATGTCCCCCACTACGTTTTCCTATCAGCGAACAAACGAGCCAAGCAAGATGACAACAGATACGATCGTGGCCCAGGCCACCGCGCCAGGCCGTGGTGGCGTCGGCATAGTCCGGGTCTCCGGCCCCGCCGCCGAACAGGTCGCCGGGATAGTGCTCGGCAAGCTCCCGCGGGTGCGCTACGCCGAATATCTGCCGTTCAAGGATGAGCAAGGCCAGGTACTGGATCAGGGCATCGCCCTGCTGTTCAAAGCCCCCAACAGCTTCACCGGCGAGGATGTGCTGGAGCTGCAGGGCCACGGCGGCCCCGTCATCATGGACATGCTGATCCGCCGCATTCTGAAAATCGATGGCATCCGCCCTGCCCGCCCCGGCGAGTTCAGCGAGCGCGCCTTCATCAACGACAAGCTGGATCTGGCCCAGGCCGAAGCTATCGCTGACCTTATCGAAGCCTCCAGCGAACAGGCCGCCCGCAGCGCCATGCACTCCCTGCAGGGGCAGTTCTCCAGCAAAATCCAGCAACTGGTGGAGAGCCTGATCCGGCTGCGCATCTATGTGGAAGCGGCCATCGACTTCCCGGACGAGGAGATCGACTTCCTCTCCGATGGCAAGGTGGCGGGCGACCTCTACGCCATCATGTCCGAGCTGGACGACGTGCGTGGTGAAGCCAAGCAGGGCGCTCTGCTACGGGAAGGGATGAAGGTGGTGATCGCCGGTCGTCCCAACGCCGGCAAATCGAGCCTGCTAAATGCCCTGGCGGGCCGTGAGTCGGCCATCGTCACCGAGATTGCCGGTACCACCCGCGACGTGCTGCGCGAGCATATCCATCTCGATGGCATGCCGCTGCACATCATCGACACCGCCGGTCTGCGCGACACTCAGGACAAGGTGGAGCAGATCGGTATCGAACGCGCCTGGGCCGAGATTGAACAGGCCGATCGGGTGCTGTTTATGGTGGATGGCACCACCACAGATGCGGTTGACCCGCGGGAGATCTGGCCGGAATTTGTTGATCGGTTGCCAAAAAACATCGGCCTCACCGTCATTCGCAACAAGGCCGACCTGACCGGCGAGGATCTGGCACCGAGCCAGGAGCAGGGCCACGCCGTCTACCGCATCTCCGCCAAAACCGAGCTGGGGCTGCCCGCCCTGCGCGAGCACCTGAAAGCCTGCATGGGCTTCCAGGGCAACACCGAAGGGGGCTTTATGGCCCGCCGCCGCCATCTGGATGCGCTGGAGCGCGCCGCCGAGCGCCTGCTGGTGGCCAAAGAACAGCTGGAAGTGTTCGTGGCTGGCGAGCTGGTGGCCGAAGAGCTGCGCCTGGCACAGGAGTCCCTCTCCGAGATCACCGGTGAATTCAGCTCCGACGATCTGCTGGGCCGTATCTTCTCCAGCTTCTGCATCGGCAAGTAACTCTCCGCACAGCAGGCAACAAAAAGCCCGGGTTCATCCCGGGCTTTTTGTTGTGCGTTTTTTGTCCGCAAACCTAGAGGCGGCGCAGGCACCACATGAAGTAAGCGCCCCCTAACAGGGTGGAGACCAGACCGACCGGCACCTCCTGCGGGAAAAGGACCTGCTGGCCGACCCAGTCAGCCGACACCATCAACAGGGCACCGGAGGCGGCGGCCCCAAGCAGGTGCCAGCGTGCCCGCACCAACCCCATCAGCTTGGCCATATGTGGCGCCAACAGACCGACGAACGAGAGCGGCCCGACCACCAGGGTGGCACTGGCGGTGAGCCCGGCCACCAGCAGCAGGATGGCAAGCTGGGCGCGGTTGAGGCGAATGCCCAGCGCGGTCGCTACAGCACTTCCCATCGGCAGCAGATCGAGCCAACGGCTCACCAGCAGGCAGCCGGCCAGCATCAACAGCGCCAGCCCCACCAGCCCATAGGCCACCGGCAGAGTGACGTAATAGGTGGAGCCGGACATCCAAGAGAGTAGTTGCTGCACCCGCATGTCACCGTTGGCCAGCGCGATAGCCTGCAGCGGCTCAAACAGTGCAGTGATGGCAATACCTGAGAGCAGGATCCGCTCCGGCTGGAAGCCGTGTTTGCGATTGACCACTACCAGCAACAACAGGCAGCCGAAGGCGCCGAGCAGGCCACCGGCCAGCATCAACGGCAGGGGCAACGCGGGCAGCAACAGCGCCGTGGCTATCACCCCCATAAAGGTGCCGCCGCTCACCCCCAGCAGCTCCGGACTCGCCATAGGATTGTTGCTGACCCGCTGCAACAGGGTGCCCGCCAGCGCCAGCAACACGCCAGCAGATCCCGCCGCCAGAGTGCGCGGCAACCGCCACTCCAGTTGAGCCTGCCAGCGGAGCCAGCTTGGCCAACTCCAGCCCGTCATTCCCTGACCCAACAGCAGGGTGGCGACCATGGCCAACAGCAGCCCGACCAGCAACAGGCCAATAAGGCGAGCCGGTGCCGAATGGCGAGCCACCAGCAGGCCGGCGTTTGACTTAGGCGCACCCGACTTGATGCCCAGGCGCGGGATCAGCCAAAGCAGTAGCGGCGCGCCCAGCAGAGAGGTCATGGCGCCGGTGGGGATCAAGACCGGCCAGAAGCGACTCAGACTCTGCAACAGCAGATCAGTCGCCGCCAGCAGCAGGGCGCCGAGGATCGGTGCCCAAAGCAGCCGCTGGCCGAGCTGGCGGATCCCGAGCAGCCGCACCATGGCGGGCGCCGCCAACCCGATAAAGCCGATCAGCCCCACCACGCTCACCACGCAAGCGGTGACAAACACCGCCAGCCCAAGTCCGGCAAAACGCAGATGCTGAAGGGAGAGCCCCAGACTACGGGCGCTGGCATCATCCAGCTCCAGCACCGCCAGCGGGCGTACCAGCACAACGGCCAGCACCGCAGCTGCCAGCAGGCGGGGTAACAGGTAACTCACCCCGCTCCAGCTGTTCTGCACTAGCGAGCCACTGCCCCACACCAGCAAACCTTTCAGCTCCTCCTGAAAGAACAGCAAGAGCCCCATGCTGATGGCCGCCAGATAGAGGTTGATCACCAGCCCGGCAAAGACGATGACCACCGGATTGAGCTGGCGACGCCAGGCCAAGGCAAACACCAGTGCCATAGCAAGGCTGCCACCGGCCATGGCGATCCACTCCCGCCCCAACAGCAACCAGGAGGGGGCAAACAGGGTCACCATCATCAACGCCAGTTGGGCACCGGAGGCCACCCCCAAGGTGGTCGGTGACGCGAGCGGGTTGCGCAGCACCTGCTGCATCAGGGTGCCCGCCAGCCCGAGCGCCGCCCCGGCCAGCAGGGTGACCGCCAAGCGGGGCAGCCAGCTGAAATGCACCACTGCTTGGCTGACGTCATTCAGATTGGGGGCGAAGAGGCTCTGCCACCAGAGCGCACCGGGCAGCTGGCGAGCCAGCTCCCAATACGCGAGCAAGAGGGTCAACCCCAGCAGGATCGAGACCGGCCGCAGCAGCGGCGATGTGAGCAGTCGCTTCATCGGCTCGCCTCCATACGCTCGGCATCTTGCAGCAATGCATCGCTGAGCAGACCGGCGAAACGGCGGGCTGCAAGTACGCCGCCAAAACTCCAGACCGCAGGCAGATGCAGCACGGGCGCCTGCCGTACCAGCGGCAGATGCTGCCACAGCCCAGGCTCCTGCAGCCGTTCGCTCACCCCTACCGGGATGGGATCGACCACCACCAGCCGCGCGGTTGGCAAGGTCATAAACTGCTCGATGCTGACCACCGAAAAACCCCAGTCATTGGTCTGCTCCTGCCAGCCATTACGCAGCCCGAGCCGCGTCATCACCGCATCGAACAGGCTGTGGCGACCAAACACTCGCACATGGCGCTCATCGATAAACTGAACCACCAGCAGGGGCGGCAGATCCGCAGGCAATCCGGCCTTAATACTGGCCAGTTCCTGATCCAGCTCGGCCAGCAGCCGTTCGCCCTCGGCGGTTTTGCCCACCATACGGGCGAGGGTCAGGGTCACCTCGTGCAGCCGCAGCCACAGATCGGTTTGCCCATCATAGAGGGCAATGGTGCTCACCGGCGCGATGCGGGAAAGAGTTGGTGCCAGCGGAGCCGCCAGCGGCGAGATGAGTATGCGATCGGGTTTGAGCTCCGCCAGCAGCTCACGGTTGGGCTGGGTGCGCAGGCCGATATCCACCACCTCGGCGGGTAGCCGTGGCTCGCCGACCCATGCCTGATAGGGGCCTGCATCCCCCACCGCCAGCGGCGTCACCCCGAGCGCCAGCAGGGTCTCGGCTATGGTCCAGTCGACGGTAGCGATACGGGGTAGCGGCGCAGAGGCGATCGGGGATGTGTCGGCCTGCGCCGCTAGTGGCAGCAGCAGGCTAATAAGGCAGGGAGCCATCTTCTTCAATAAACGGTTCAAGAGAGCCCCCCGGTCAGACGATGGCGATGGGATGAGCATGGGCCGGGTGGCGAATGACCTCCATCGGAATGCCATAGATGGCGTTCAGGGTCTCGCTGGTCATGAGCCCCTCAGGTTCGCCGTGGGTAAGCAGGCGGCCGGAGTGAAGCGCCACCAGCCGATCGCAAAAGCGGGAGGCCATATTGATGTCGTGAATGACGATGATGACCCCGAGGTTGAGCTGACGGCTCAACTGCTTGACGAGCGTCAGCACCTCCACCTGATGGGCCACATCCAGCGCGGCCAGCGGCTCGTCCAACAGGATGAAGCGGCTCTCTTGGGCCAGCAGCATCGCCAGCCAGACCCGCCCCCGCTCGCCGCCGGAGAGGGTATCCACCAGCCGATCGGCAAAACGTTCGGTATGAGTCAGAGCGATGGCACGCTCGACTTGACGGTGATCCTCCGCCCCCATCCGGCCCAACAGGCCGCGCCAGGGATAGCGGCCCATCTCCACCAGCTCCCGCCCGAGCAGATTCTCGGCGCTCGGCAGATGCTGGGGCAGATAGGCCACCTGACGGGCAAACTCCCGGTTGCCCCAGTCGGGCAGCGGCTTGCCATCGAACAGGATCTCGCCGTCGCTGAGGGGTTGCTGGCGTGCCAGCAGCTTGAGCAGGGTCGATTTGCCCGACCCATTGTGGCCGATGAGGCCATAGACCTGTCCCTGCTCGAAACGCAGGTCGGTGGGGTGCAGCAGCGTGCGGTCATTGACCGTGAAGCTGGCTGATTTCATCTCGAACATAAGCAATTCCTGTGCTGGCTTGCCGCCAGTCTCATCGGTGCCGGCATCAAGCCGGCACCTCGCAATCCAGGTGGGCAATCGCATCACGGCTCACTGCGGCGCGGCGCGCCCCGGTCAGTTCGGTGAGCTGGCCCTGACGCATCTCCAGCAGGCGATCGGCCAGCGGGAAATAGTGATCATCGTGACTGATGGCAATCACCGTCTTGCCCATCTCCTTGAGGCGAGGCAACAGCACCTGATAGAAGATGCGGCGGAACTGGGGATCCTGATCCGCAGCCCACTCGTCAAACAGCATCACCTCGCGCTGCTCGGCCAGCGCCAGCAGCAGGGCGACCCGCTTGCGCTGCCCTTGGGAGAGATCGATATCGGCGATAAAGCCATCCTCGATGGTGAGCTTGCTGCCCATCTGCAACCGCTCCGTCCACTCGGCCACCAGCTCATCCTTGGGTTCCGGCCCCAGCAGGTGCTGGAACAGGTGATAGTCGGTGAAGATGGCGGAGAAGAGCGCCAGATAGCCGTTGCGATCGGTGATCGGCTCACCATCCAGCAGGATCCGGCCCGATACCGGCTGATAAAGGCCGGTCAGCAGCATGGCCAGCGTCGACTTGCCGGAGCCATTGCCGCCGATGATGAAGATCTGCTCCCCCTTTTCGATGACCAGATCGATGGGGCCAACGGCAAAGCCGCCCTCCCCCTGATAGTGAAAGCTCACCTGCTCCAGCTCGATATGCTGCCAGGGGCGGATGGCGGGCGGCAGCGGGAAGTCCGCATCCGGCTCGGCCAGATTGAGGGCGGCGATCTTGTCGAACGCCACCTGAGCGGCAAGCAGGGTCGGCAGGGCGCCAATCCCCTGCAACAGCGGGGTGCGCAGGAACAGCAGGGTCAGGGCGAAGGTGGCGGCCACATTGGTGTTGGCCCAGCCAAGGCCGTTGGCCAGAAAGAAGACCAGACCGATGGCCCCCAGCATCATGATATTCGACCAGTTCACCGCGCTCAGGTGATAGGTGTCGGCGCGAATGATCTGCTGGCGGTAGTCACGGGCATTTTGCTCATAGAGCTGGTGGTAAACGAAGTGAGCCCGCTCGCGGTTGAGCGCCAGCTCCTTGCTGCCGGCGATGATGGCCTGATAGTTCTGATAGAGCCGATCTTCGGCCTGACGCATGTGGGAGAGATGGCGATAAACACGGTTCACCAGCAGCCAGCCCACCACCATGGTGACGGTGACCCAGAGCGCGGTCACCCCGAGCAGGGCCGGAGAGAGCCAGCCGAGATAGAGGGCAGAACCCAGCGTGAGCACCAGCCCCTGCACCAGCTCAGGCAGGCGCACGAAGGCGATGGTGATCTGGCCGATATCGCTGGAGAGGGAGGCCAGCAGCGGCCCCTGACCAATCTGGCGGATGCGGGCGACATCGGTATCCAGCAACTGCTTGAGCAGACGGCCGCGCAACCGGTAGACAAAATGGTGACCGAGAGTGGTCAGGGCCAGCTGAGCTCCGAGTGTGACCACCAGCAGCAACACAATCAGGCCGACCAGCTGACCGAGGATCGGCAGCGGATCACCTATAGATTCGATTAGAGACTGATTGATAAAAGCAATGACGCCAATCCCGCTGACGGCACTGAGCAGACTGAGCAGGGTAATGGCGATGAAGGGCCAACGATATTGGCGATAAACCAGAGACAAGAGTTCCATAACGGACCGGTATTCCAGAGAGATCAGAACAACTGCGGGTGAAAAGAAGGGCGGGAATCCGGTTCCCGCCCGACTTCGATTACCAGCGGTAGTTGATGCTGCCCACTACGCTGCGCGGCTCGCCGTAGTAGCAGTAGTAGTCACAACTGGCCACGTAGGTTTCACCCAGCAGGTTGTTGACGTTGAGCTGGGCACGCCAGTTCTTGGCAAAGTCATACCCGATCATCGCATCCCAGACGGTATGGGCCGGCACCTCGGCAGAGCCGTAGATGGGGGTGTAGTCCGCATTCACGGCGCCAATACCCACGCTGGAACCGATATAACGTACACCGGTACCCAGCTCCAGACCCGAAGCCACCCCTTGCTGCACCTTGTAGTTACCCCAGAAGGAGGTCTGGTGGCGCGGGATAAGGCTGGCACGGCGATCGCCACTGCCGGTGTCGTTGGTTTTGGCATCTGTGTAGGTATAAGCAGCTGTCAGACGCAGCGCATCGGTCACCTGCACGCTCCCTTCCAGCTCAATCCCCTGAGAGGTCACTTCACCCGCCTGGGTCTGCTGGCCGGAACCGGTAGAGACCAGCGAGTTGGTCTGGGCCAGATCGAACAGCGCCAGATTGATGTAACCGTCGAGGAAGGCAGGCGCATACTTCACGCCGGTCTCGTAGAGCTTGCCCTTGAGCGGCTTGTAGGAACTCTTGGTGTTGGGATCGATCCCCGGCAGCACCTCGAACGACTCGGCATAGGCAAAGTAGGGAGAGAGGCCGTTGTCAGCCAGATACATCAGGCTGCCCGAGAGGGATAGCTCGTGATCGTACTGGCGCTCGTCCTTGCTGGTATTGGTGTTGTGGGTCTCCACATAGTCGTAACGGCCACCGGCAGTCAGCAACCAGCGATCGTCCCAGCGGATCTGGTGCTGGGCATAGAGACCGCTCTGGCCCTTGCTGCTCTTCTGGTGAGTGGCGGTCGACTCGTCAAAACCGGGGAAGCCGCTGTAATCCGGGTTCATGGTATTGATGGAGCCCATACCGTAGTTGTCGGCCTCGACCCCTTCATTGACATGACGCTGCAGATCAACCCCCAGCAACAAGGTCTGCTCGGTGCTGTCGGTGTTCCAGTAGCCCACCATCTGGTTGTCCATGGTGGCACTCTTGGTATTGCCATCGCGGTAAACCAGGCCACGACTGGCGGTTGTGCCTTCATAGGTCGGGAAGATATAGGTCTGGCGCAGCAGCAGATCGTTGTAGTTGAAGCGGACGTTCTGCTTGAACTCCCAGGTCTGGTTGAGCTGGTGGGCCAGCTCGTAACCGGTGGAGATCTGGGTATTGCGGTTGCGATCGTAATCCGGCTGGCTCAGGTTGGTAGAGGGATCAATCTGGCCACCTGATGTATTCAGGGTGCCATAGACCGGGAAGAAGCCGTTGGTCGGGACCCCTTCGTCGTGCAGGAAGCTGGCCAGCAGGGTCAGGCTGGTACGATCCGAAAGATCGAAGGTGACGCTCGGCGCCAGATAAACCCGATCGTTGTAGGTGCCGGTAAGCACACCATCACGCTCTTTATAAAGAGCAACCATGCGGTAGCGGCTGTTGTCGGAGAGCGCGTCAGAGACATCCACCCCGACCTGACGATGATCCCGGCTGCCAAGCTGCAGATCTACTTGCCCTTGCGGCGTGGCGGTCGGTCGCTTGCTGATGGCATTGATCACCCCGCCCGGAGGCGCCTCACCGTAAAGGATCGAGGCTGGCCCCTTCAGCACTTCCACACTCTCCAGACCGAACGGTTCCGGCGTCCAGACGTAGTAGCCGGTGCCAAACAACCGGTTGCCATCCAGATAAGAGGCGGCATCGAAGCCACGCACCTTGAACCAGTCGGTGTTGTTGTCTGAGCCATAGAGGCCGGTCAATACGCCGGAACGGTAGCGAATCGCTTCATCCAGCTGCAACACGGCGTGCTGATCCAGCTCCTCGCGATTAACCACGGAGACGGCGCGAGGGGTCTCGGCCATCGGCACTTCCACCTTCATGGCCGTACCGGTCACCACCATGGTTTCGCTGGCTTTGGGCAGCTCACCGGTGGTTTGTTCGGCCATCAGCGGCAGGGAGACGAGCAAACCGGAGAGCGAAAGCACGCCGAAGGCGCCCTTCTTGCCGGGTCCTGTTGTGTATTTTTGCGCAATCATATTAAAGTCTCGTTTATCAATGAGTTATGTTGTTTTAATTGTTATTTGTGGTCGTTTGTCACGACATCACCCTGTTCCATGGGCGAATAAAGCAGCGCAATCCTACTACAGGAGCCGTGATCGAATCGATTCAATAATTGCTAATCATTTGCATCTACATTGTTATCTAGCTGCATCGTTGGCAGGATTTCGCGGGAGATGGGAGCCATCAGGAGATCTATTAGCGGAGAAGAAAATGGAGAGGAATATAAAGAAGCAGAAAAAAGATCGGCAGGATGGATCCGGTGACATTATCTGACTGGATCCATTATCCCCAAGCTTTATCCATATTTATCCACACCCTTTGGCGGTAGAATCCGGCTTTCCGTTTCTTTGTCTGAAATCAGGATCCATTCCATGGCCAAACTCAATCTCGTCGTCGGCTCCATGCTGGGCGCCGCCGAATATGTCGCAGACCACGTCGCCAACCTGCTGGAACAGGCTGGCCACCAGACCCGGATCCACAACCCGGCCAAGCTGGCAGAGGTGCTGGATGATGCGGGATCCATCCTGCTGGTGGTCACTTCCACCCATGGTGCCGGGGATGTGCCCGACAACCTGCAACCCTTCGCCAAGGATCTTGCCGAGCAGCATCCGGATCTTAATTCATTGAAATATGGCGTGATCGCCCTTGGTGACAGCAGTTATGACACCTTTTGCCAGGGTGGCAAGACGCTGGATCGGCTGCTGGCCGAGTGCGGAGCCAGCCGGATTGGCGAGCGACTCGACATCGATGTGACCCAACACGAGATCCCCGAAGATGCCGCAGAAGTGTGGATCCGCGACTGGATGACGATGATCGCCTGATCAGCGTGCGGGAGATCCTGAAAAAAAGCTTGATCTCCCCACTTATCCCCAGATCGACTATCCACCATGTTATTAACAGATTGATCCGGGGGAGTTGTTCTACAAGGTTACCCACAACGCCCAGGGGTAATGTGCATAACTACGGTGTAAAGCTCTGCAAAACCTATAGTTATCCATGTATTAGATCCAGACCGACAGACATCTGTGTATAAAACTCCTGGTTATCCCCTCGTTCACCGGGCCAGGATCCAAGCTTTTCCACAAGCTAGGATCGTCCTTAAATTAATGATCTTTATGATCAAAAAGTGCTTATCAACAGAAAGGGCGGATCCTAATAAGAGATCCAGTAAAAGATCGATCTAAAGATCCTTAAGATCTAATTAGTGGATCCTCCCTTCATACTGAACGTTAAGTAGACGTTCCCCTCAGGACGCGAAACAGATAGAATGTTCCGCCCTTTAGCCCAGGCAAATAAAGATCTTCAGGCGTGCAGATCAAGGTGATCCCAATGCAATACCATGAACAATTTGATGTGATCGTCGTCGGTGGCGGTCATGCCGGAACCGAAGCAGCAACAGCGGCAGCCCGTATGGGCATGAACACCCTGTTGCTGACCCACAATATCGATACGCTGGGACACATGTCCTGTAATCCGGCGATCGGCGGGATCGGCAAGGGACACCTGGTCAGGGAAGTTGACGCACTCGGCGGGATCATGGCGCGTGCCATCGATCTTGGTGGGATCCAGTTCCGCACCCTCAACTCCTCCAAGGGCCCGGCAGTACGAGCCACTCGTGCCCAGGCGGATCGCCTGCTCTACAAGGCTGTCGTTCGCCAGATGCTGGAGAACTACCCGAACCTGAAGATCTTCCAGCAGGCTTGTGACGATCTGATCATGGATGGGGATCGTGTTGCCGGTGTGGTCACCCAGAGCGGGATCCGCATCAGCGGCAAAACTGTGGTGCTGACGGTCGGTACCTTCCTGAACGGGTTGATCCACATAGGGATGGAAAACTACAAGGGCGGCCGTGCCGGGGATCCTCCCTCGATCGCCCTGGCCCAGCGCCTGCGCGAACTGCCGCTGCGCATCGATCGTCTCAAGACGGGCACCCCGCCGCGCATCGATGCTCGCAGCGTCGATTTCTCCGTCATGCAGGAACAGCACGGCGACGATCCGCGTCCGGTCTTCTCGTTTATCGGCAATGCCAGCCAGCATCCCCGTCAGGTGCCTTGCTACGTCACCCACACCAACGAGCGTACCCACGAGGTGATCCGCAATAACCTGGATCGCAGCCCCATGTACGCCGGGGTGATCGAGGGGATCGGCCCGCGCTACTGCCCGTCGATCGAAGACAAGATCACCCGTTTCGCCGACAAGACGGCGCACCAGATCTTCGTCGAGCCGGAAGGCCTGACCACCCACGAACTCTATCCGAACGGGATCTCCACCAGCCTGCCGTTTGACGTGCAGGTGCAGATCGTCCGTTCCGTGCGCGGCTTCGAGAACGCCCACATCACTCGCCCGGGTTATGCCATCGAGTACGATTTCTTCGATCCGCGGGATCTCAAGGCCAACATGGAGAGCAAGTGCATTCCAAACCTGTTCTTCGCTGGCCAGATCAACGGCACGACCGGTTACGAAGAGGCGGCGGCACAAGGCCTGATGGCCGGTCTGAACGCGGCCTTGCGTGCCCAGGACAAGGATCCCTGGAACCCGCGTCGGGATCAGGCCTACATGGGCGTGATGATGGACGATCTCTCCACCCTGGGGACCCGCGAGCCTTACCGCATGTTCACCAGCCGCGCCGAATATCGCCTGCTGCTGCGGGAAGACAACGCCGATATCCGCCTGACTGCCATCGGTCGCGAACTGGGTCTGGTGGATGACGAGCGCTGGAGCAAATTCAACGCCAAGATGGAACAGGTCGAGCTGGAGCGTCAGCGCATGCGTTCAACCTGGATCCACCCGCAACATCCGTCACTGGAGGCAGTCAATTCCCTGGTCAACACCCCGCTGACCCGCGAACAGAGTCTGGAAGAGCTGCTGCGTCGCCCCGAGGTGACCTATGATGCGCTGATGGCCATCGAAGGGGTCGGCCCTTCCGTGACCGATCCTGCCGCGGCCGAACAGGTTGAGATCCAGATCAAGTACGCCGGTTACATCGAGCGTCAGCACGATGAAGTGGAGAAGCAGCTGCGCAACGAGAACACCTTGCTGCCGCTGGATCTGGACTATCGCGATGTGAATGGCCTCTCCAACGAGGTGAAAGCCAAGCTGAACGATGCCAAACCGCAGACCATTGGTCAGGCTTCCCGCATCTCCGGCATCACCCCGGCGGCCATCTCCATCCTGCTGGTTCACCTGAAAAAACACGGCCTGCTGCGTAAAACCGCCTGAGGATTCTTACCGTTGGAAAATATGCTGGAAAGATTGAACGGCCTGCTCAAGCAGGCCGAAATTGTTATCACCGATACCCAAAAGAGCCAACTGGTGCAGTTGGTCGAGTTGCTGCACAAGTGGAACAAGGCTTACAATCTCACCTCGGTGCGAGATCCGGACGCCATGCTGGTCAAGCATATCCTCGATAGCCTGGTGGTAAGCCCCCACTTGCACGGTGAGCGCTTCATCGACGTGGGGACAGGACCCGGCCTGCCGGGATTGCCGCTGGCCATCATCAATCCGGACAAGCAATTCGTCCTGCTCGACAGTCTGGGCAAGCGGATCAACTTCATCCGTCAGGTAGTCCTGGAGCTGGGTCTGACCAATGTGACGCCGGTCAAATCCCGGGTTGAAGAGTATCAACCCGAGGTGGGATTTGATGGTGTACTGAGTCGGGCATTTGCCTCGCTGGAAGACATGCTGAGCTGGTGTCACCACCTGCCGTCAGAACAGGGCAGTTTCCTGGCGCTCAAGGGACAATATCCCGAGCAGGAGCTGGCCCAGTTGCCTGCCAATATCCGTCTGGTAGCCTGTCATGAGTTGCGGGTGCCGGAGCTGGAAGGCGAACGTCATCTGCTGGAATTCAAACATATCCAGCCCGAATAGGGTCGCAGTTTCATTTAGGGGATCGTGTGGGAAAAGTCATCGCCATAGCCAACCAGAAGGGTGGAGTGGGTAAAACCACCACCTGTGTGAATCTGGCCGCCTCCATGGCTGCCACCCGGCGCAAGGTGCTGGTGATCGATCTGGATCCGCAGGGCAATGCCACCATGGGCAGCGGTGTCGACAAGTATGACGTCGAGCGCACCGCCTATGAGTTGCTGATCGAGGATGCCCCCATCAGCGAAGTGATCATCCCCGAAACTACCGGGGGTTATCACCTGATCGCCGCCAATGCTGACGTGACCGCGGCCGAAATCCGTCTGATGGAATTTTTCGCCCGCGAAATCCGCCTGCGCAATGCGCTGGCTTCGGTGCGGGACAAATACGACTACGTCTTCATCGACTGCCCGCCCTCTCTCAACATGCTGACCGTGAACGCCATGGCCGCCGCCGACTCCGTGTTGGTGCCCATGCAGTGCGAATATTACGCGCTGGAGGGGCTCACCGCCCTGGTCGACACCATCAGCAAGCTGGCCGCCGTGGTCAATCCGGAGCTCAAGATCGAAGGGGTGCTGCGCACCATGTTCGATCACCGCAACCGGCTGGCCAATGATGTGTCCGATCAGCTAAAACAGCACTTTGGCGACAAAGTCTACCGCACCATCATTCCCCGCAACGTTAGACTGGCTGAGGCCCCGAGTTTCGGTGCCCCGGCCATGCACTATGACAAATCATCGGTGGGCGCCAAGGCCTACCTGGCACTGGCTGGCGAGATCCTGCGCCGCCAGGAGCAGGAACGTCAGGCGACCATCGCAGACCGAGAGAGCATATGACTCCGAAAAAACGTGGACTGGGCAAGGGGCTGGATGCCCTGCTCAGTACCAGCACGGCTGCCCGCCAGAAACAGGTGATGAGCGATCAACGTACTGAAGAGGCCATGGCCCCCACCAATCAGGGTGAGCTGCGCAAGCTGCCGGTGGAGTGGTTGCAGTCCGGCAAGTACCAGCCCCGCAAGGACATGTCCCAGGATGCACTGGAAGAGCTTGCCAACTCCATCCGCGCCCAAGGGGTGATCCAGCCCATCGTGGTACGCCCTCTCGGCGAACAATCCTTCGAAATCATTGCCGGTGAGCGGCGCTGGCGCGCGTCCCAGCTGGCGCGGCTCGAGGTGGTGCCCTGCATTGTCAAGGATGTACCCGACGAGGCTGCCGTCGCCATCGCGCTGATTGAGAATATTCAGCGGGAAGACCTTAATGCCATCGAAGAGGCGGTCGCTTTACAAAGACTGCTGACCGAATTCGAACTCACCCACCAGCAGGTGGCCGAGGCGGTGGGCAAGTCCCGCACCACGGTGACCAACCTGTTGCGTCTCAACCAGCTCAACGACGACGTGAAGCGTTTCGTCGAGCATGGCGACCTCGACATGGGCCATGCCCGTGCCCTGCTGGCCCTGAGCGGCCAGGCCCAGTCTGAACTGGCCAAGCTAGTTGCCCAGAAAGGGCTGACCGTACGCGATACCGAGAAGCTGGTGCAAAAAGCGCTCGAACCAGCAAAAGCCAGGGTCGAACCGGCCCGTGATCCGCAGATCGGCTACCTGGAGCGCCAACTGGCAGAAAAAATTGGCAATCAGGTGCAACTTCAGCCTGGCAAGCGGGATAGCGGG
>NZ_JBFOCS010000053.1:0-76033 GCF_040907905.1 Aeromonas sp. s13
CTGCACGTTGGCGCTATGTTGCGCCAACGTGCAGGCTTCGCGTCTTTCCGAATATATTGCCAGTCCGGACCTGCGGGCCAAGCTGCAGGAAGTGTATGGTGGCCGGGCCATCCAGCGGGCCGAGGCATTTTCTCGCTTGCTCACCCCCAGAGCGGGTACAACCGACCAGCAGAAGATCGAGCTGGTGAACAACTACTTCAACAATCTCACCTACAGTGAAGACCCCAAGCTGTGGGGAGATGAGGATTACTGGGCTAATCCGCTGGAGTTCATCGGTGCCCGAGGTGGGGATTGCGAGGATTACAGCATTTCCAAGTACTACACCCTGATGGAGCTGGGGGTGGATGAGAAGAAGCTGCGACTGGCCTACGTCAAGGCTGTGCGTTACAACCAGTTCCACATGGTGACGCTCTACTTCCCTACGCCCAAGGCTGATCCACTGGTGCTCGACAACATCAACAGCCGGATCCTGCCAGGCAGCAAGCGTACCGATCTCATTCCCGTTTACAGTTTCGATGCCAAAAGCATCTGGATCATGAAGTCACGGCGGGAAGGGACGCTGGCGGGGAGTGCCGATCGGTTGGCTCAGTGGACATCGATGAAGACCCGTTTCTCCAGCGAGCAACTGCGCTCTCCCCGCCGTCAGCTATAGCTTGCCCGCCGCCTTCAGCTCCTCGAAATATTTAGCCGCGCCCGGATGCTGCTCAATACTCAGCACCGGGCCGGTTTTATTGCGTGCCCGGTGAAACATATTGGCGTAGCCATAAGTTTGCTCATTGAACTTGGTCTGCTGGGTCAGCATGGCCTTGGTCAGACGATAGACAGACTCTTCCGGCATGGTGGCATTGGTAACCAGGGTGGCGGCAATGGCAAAGGTGGGCGTCGCCTTCAGATTGCCGGGGTAGATGCGGGCAGGCACCTGACTGCGTTGGTAATATTTGACCCCCTTGAGTAGCTGACCCCGGGTGGCCCCATCGATGGGGAGGAAACTGACCGCGCAACGTTTGGCCGTGTCGAGCACAATCCGGTTAGGGTGTCCCATCACAAGTGCAAATGCATCGATCTGCTTGCTACAGAGCGCATCCGGCAGGTTGGCCATGCTCTTCAGATCGAGATCCTGCTCTTTCGCTCCCAAGATGTTGAACAGGGCCAGCGCCGTCTGGCGGGTTCCCGAGTTCTTCAACCCCATGTCGATGGGGGCGAGCTTGAGCTGTTCCAGTGAAGTGATATCGCCATCGGCACGGATCACTATGGTGAAGGGCTCGGCATGGGTGGCAAACAGGGCACGCAGCTCAGGTTGCGGCTGCGTGGCAAAAGGGCCCAAGCCCTGGCTTGCCTGATACAGCCAGTCTGACTGCACCATGGCGTAGGAGGTCTCGCTACTCTTCAGCCGCGTCAGGTTTTCTATTGAACCCGATGAGCTCTGCAGTGTGCACGCAAGTTGCTCGTCGACCTCATGGGCCAGACGGCAAAACTCTTTGGTTATCTGGTGATAAATCCCCTGCTCACCCCCGGTGGTGATAGTCACGGTTTCAGCCATCAGGCCGGGTTGCCACAGCAGGGGCAACAGCATGGCGAGCCTTTTCATGATTGCGCCTCCTTGGCATAACCATCGATACCCCAGGTCCGCAGTTTGTCGATGTCGCGGCACTCTCCCGATTCTGCCAGCAGGGTATAACCGGCGGCATGCATGGTTTGGGAGAGCAGATTCCAGTAAAGCGGCGCATCGGTCAGCTGACAGCTGATAAAGATGGGATTGAGCGGGTCAAGTTGATTGAAGGTATCCGCATTGAGGGGAATGGCGCTGAAGGCGAGCTCACACCCCTGTTCCTGCAACGCAGCCAATGTGGCTTGGCCGTGGGCGGGAAAGGTGACCACATCCCAGCGCCAATCCAGTGTTTTGCCGCGGCCCTGGCTTAGCAGAGGGGCGATCTCGGACCATTGCGGGTGATTGAGCAGGGAGAGGGGCAGCAAGATCCCCTCTATATGAGAGTGCTGCCACTGTTGCAGGGCGCTCTGGATGGTTGCGAGATCGCTGTCGGCACCGAGGGGCTGACTGGGCAAGAAACGCTGATAGAGGGCGATCTCCCCTTGTGTGGAGACAAATTTTTGCAGTTGCCCACCTTCCGGCAGCGGGCTCACTCCTTGCAGCGGCTGTGGGGGCGTCAGTGGCAGCTGTTTTCCCAGCTGGGTGATTTTGAGTCGTTGTTGCAGCAGATCCCGTTTGCGTTCGGAAACCAATTGGTTGATGGAAAGTGCCACTTCTTTGAGGTCTTGCAACCAGGGAGTGGGCAAGGTGCTGTTGAACTGGTGTTTGCGGATACGGATCAACTGCAGGTTGATCTGCTCTAGGGGCTGCAGCAGGCGTTGGCACACCAGGGAGATGATCAGGGTAAATACGACGAGGCCCGCCAGCAGCGCCAGACCGGTGCGACTGATGGCATTCCACAGATGCTGATAGGCGTAGCCGCTATGCCCCTCAAGGGTCAGAGTGCCCAGCATACGCCAGCCATCGGTCAACTCTTGCTCAATTTTGACGGGCGGCATGCCGATAACCGAGGGAAGCCAGCCGGGGACATTTTGCTGGGTAGAGTGGAAGACCTTCTGAAACAGCACCTGACCATCCGGATCCACCAGAATGACCGAGCTGACGAAACCGCCATCGAACATGGCATTGACGATGGTCTCGGCCAGTACATTGTCGTCATTGAGCAGGGTTCCTTGCAGCACCAGCCCGAGAGCGGTGATGGCGGTTTCCAGGTTGGCTGACATCTGGTCGAGGATGGATTGGCGGACCGTCGTGACTTCCAGTGCAAACAGCAGCGCTGCACCGATCAGGAACAGGACGACAATTATTCTGATTAACAGTTTTGCTAACGACATATCCACTCCATGGAAAAGTTATCGCAACATTTCAGGTTTCTATTCAGTATCGAATCCGACCCGGTTCTTAAAAATAGGAAAAAATGGTTAAAAAAGACGATCATTTCTGCCCATCCGGGCGGGTTATGCATAAAATGTGAGGTTCATGCAGATTGTGATGAACTATTTGTAACTATTTGTGTCCAACAAACAGTTTTATACGGTTTTGTCACAACTGACATCACAACTCACACTCTTTAGATCTAAATACAGGATAGCGGATGAAACGTCTCCGTCCCTTGGTAGTACAGGCTGCCAATTGGGAACCACCGGTTCCCCGCAAACACTTTTACGCCATGCTGATGCTGACGGCCATGACCCTGTCAGCAGTGGCATTATTGCCAGCTCCGGGTGACATCCTTGAGCGGCCGCTGCGTCTTGAGTTGCCCATTGATACCGCAGGTACGGCAACCAACGAAAACAACACCGACTTTAACGAAATCCCCGATCACGAACTGGTTGATCAGAGTGCGCCGGATGACGACATCCCGGTTGACACCACCCCCCAGTGGCAGGATTACCGGGTCCGCAACGGCGAAAACCTGACCGCCATTTTTAACAATCTCGGTCTCTCCACCACCACCCTCTACAAGGTGCTGGACGCCGATAACAAGAACTATCTGGCGCGCCTCAAGCCGGGCCAGAATATCGAGCTGCTGATCGATCAGGACAACATCCTGCAGCAACTCAAAATCCGCCTGAACATCAAGCAGACGCTGGTGATGGCACGCAGCGATGATGCCTATACCGCCTCCATGATCAATGAGAAGGTCGAGTGGCAACCGCAGCGTTACAACGGCGTGATCAACGGCAGCTTCTATGTCAGTGCCCGCAATGCGGGGATTCCGGCCAACCATATCCAGAAAATTGCCAACCTGTTCCAGTGGCGAATGAATTTCGCCAAGGATCTGCAGAAGGGCGACAAGTTCAAAGTGCTGGTACGCCAGGAGACGGTGGAAGGCAAGAGCACTGGCAACAGCCAGCTGCTGGGTGTGGAAGTGACCAGCCAGGGCAAGACGGTGTCGGCCTGGCTCTCCGATGACGGCAACTATTACGACGGTCAGGGCAACAGTCTGGAGCGCGGATTCCGCCGCTACCCGACCCACAGCCGCTATCGGATCAGCTCCAATTTCAACCCGGCGCGCAAACATCCGGTAACCGGTATGGTGCGTCCTCACGAGGGCACCGACTTCGCAGTGCCGGTGGGCACGCCAGTGCTGGCGACCGGCGATGGCGTCGTCCAGAAGGCAACCAGCCACCCGCTGGCGGGCACCTATATCGTCATCAAGCATGGCCGTACTCTCTCTACCCGTTATCTGCACCTGAGCAAGCTGCTGGTCAAAACCGGTCAGCGAGTGAAGATGGGCGACAAGATCGGCCTCTCCGGCAACACAGGTCGCTCGACCGGTGCTCACCTGCACTACGAGCTGCGGATCAACAACCGCCCGGTCAATGCCATGACCGCCAAGCTGCCGATGGCTGAACCGCTCAGCGGCAAGGAGCGTCGTCAGTTCCTTGCCAAGGTGAAGAGCTACCGCAAGGAGCTGGCTGCGGGTTGATTCCGGTTGTCACCGCCTGAAATGAAAGGCCCCGCCAGATTGGTGGGGCCTTTTTACATGCGCAGTGAGGTCAGTAACCCTTGTCGAAGTCGATTTTGCCATCCAGTGGCTGGCCATCGATAAAGCGGATGTAGTTGCGCACAAAGATCTGGGCTACATCATCCGGGAAGCTGTAGGCGCTGTTGTGGGGGGTGACGATGAGGTTGGGTTGGCCCCACAGTGGACTGTCGGCAGGCAGCGGCTCCTGCTCGAACACATCCAGCACCGCCATCGCCAGCTTGCCGGTACGCAGTGCGGTGAGCAAATCGCCCGAGTGCACGGCGCTGCCACGACCGACGTTGAACAGGATGGCGCCCGGTTTGCAGTGTTCGAAGCGGGCGGCATTGAACAGATGACGGGTATCGCGGGTGGCTGGCAGCACGCTGACGATGACATCGGTCTGCGCCAGCATCTTGTTGAGCGCAGGTAGCTGATAAACCTGATCAAACCCGGCCCGCTCCCGACCGCTGCGGCTGATGCCCAGCACCTTCATGCCAAAATGTTTGCCGGTGTGGGCAATATGCTGACCAATGCTGCCGGTCCCCAGGATCAGCATGGTGCGCCCCTTGAGGCCCTGATAGGGGTGGCTTTGCCACAGTCGCTGTTTCTGCTGCTCCCGATAAAGGGGGATTTGGCGCATCAGGCTGAGCAGATGACCAAAGACATACTCGCTCATCAGCGGGCCGAAGATGCCGCGCACATTGGTGAGCTGATAATCACGGCGACTATCAGGGTCGAGCAGCACATCGACTCCCGCATAGGTGGACTGGAACCAGCTCAGCTTGTTGGCTTTGGGCAGCAGCGGTTTGGCACGGGCTGGTTCGGCCATCAGAATATGGGCTTCGCCGATCAGCTTCTCGGCATCGCTCTGGTTATCGGCTCGTAGAATGCGCAGATGGGGGAGATTGGCGGCCTTGAGCAGCCGTTCGTAGTGAGCATTATCCTGGCTGAGCAAAAGAAGGGTACGTTGGCTCATACTCTTGTTCCTTATCAGAATTTGCGGCGCAACAAGATGCCGCTCTCGACCCATCTTACCTGACTTCATATCGCAACATAGCCGACCAGGGCGCTTTTTCGTTTTCGCCGCGCCCCTCGTGGGCTACAATCTGCCCCACATTTTGCAAAGGATCCGACTCCAGTGTTTGGTGACAAGTTTTATAAGCGACTGGCCGAGCTACAGCCTTGGCAACAGACCGTCTACACCCTGGCGCTGGCAGAGCGCATGTACCCCAACTATGCCCTGTTCTGTCAGGCTTCCGGCTTTGGCAATGCTGGCGCTTTCCGGCATGCGCTGGATCAGATGTGGGTCTACCTCACCGTCAAGGGATCCCGGGTCAATCTGGGTGCCATTCTCGAAGAGTTTGAGTCTCACATTCCGGATCCCCGCAAGTTTGAATCCTACGGAGCCTATCCCGCGCTGGATGCCTGTGTTGCGCTGGGCTGTGCCTATAACTCGGTGATCTGCCGGGTTGGCGAAGAGGCCAACGATGCCAGTCATGCCTCAGTCGGTACCGTGGCCGGTTTTATCGAGCTGCTGGAAGAGCGGGATCTGACCGAAGAAGAGCTCTACGAGCACGAGTACATGGAAGCCGAACTGGAGTTTCAGGTCGAACTACTCAAGCGGGTTGCCCATGAGCGCGACAGCGATCGTATCCTGGCCATCAGAGCATTCGCCTCTCAGGATGGCGTCTCCAATATCGGGATCAGCTTGGAAGAGTAATCCTCTACGACCCCTGATAGAACAAAGCTCCCTTTCGGGAGCTTTTTTTATGCCTGAAATTGTTCAGCAGCTTATGCCTGCTCTTCGGTGAGGGGTCTGACGCTCAGCACCGGGGCTGCGTCGATTTCGTCTGCATTCATCATGGCGGAGATGCGTTGCAGGGAAGAGAGCAGCAGCGTCTGCTCCCACGCTTCCAGTGCCTGAAAACGCTGAATGAAGCGCTCTTGCAGCGGGGTCGGGGCCTGAGCCAGCAGGGCGCGGCCTGCGTCAGTCAGTGTCGCGTGAACCTTGCGCTTGTCGGTATTGCTGCGAACGCGCTGCACCAGTTGACGGCTCTCCAATCGGTCCATGATGGTGGTGGCGGTGGCCTGGCTCATGTTGGTGTGATCGGCCAGCTGGCGCATGGAGATCTGTCCCAACTCGTCGATCCCCTTGAGCAGCAAAAGTTGCGGAGAGGTGAGCCCGGCTTCTTTGATTAAGCGCCTGGAGTGCATGTCGATGGCACGAATAATCTGGCGCAGGGCGACCAGCACTTCATCATGTTTTTCCATGGGGTGTGCGTCATTGGAGGGCTATGGAGAGGGGCAAAATTTTCCGCCTAATTCGTCTCAAGGTCAATATGGTTTTTGCTGTAATAATTTCTGCTCTAACTAATTTTGTGTTAGGTTGACGGGCATTTCACGGAATTCACCCTGACATTTGAGGAGCGAAATGATGAATGACGAGCTGGATATCAAGTCTCTGGTGGCCGAGTTACGTGTGGTCAGAGTGCGCTATGAACTGCCGGATACCTCGGCTTTTGTGCGCTATCAGCCTGCCTATGATGAAGACCCGAACAACCTAAAGGTACACCACTATGATGGTGAGTTACCCCTCTCTTGCAGTGAGACAGGTACTTTCAACCTAAAGGAGTTGGTGAATGAATTGCGCTACGCCTATGTGCTGGTGCACCTCTTTCCTGACGAAAGTGCCATGAACTTCTATCTGACCGGCCTCGATACCGGTCTGGCTCAGCTGGAGTTCATCGGTGGCTCTTACGACTTCAACCGCCTCTGGATCACCAGCGGTATCTCCAATCTGGGCGTCCCCATGGCCATCTTCCTTGGCAAGCGTCACGCCGTGAATGGCCAGCCCTCGGTTTCGCTGGTGGATCACCGCGAACAGGCGGCTGGCAAACTGGTCTATCGCGCCATCGGCGGTGCCGGTGATCATGTGGGCGAAGATTTTTTCAACAACGACTAAGGAGGCTGGATGCGAGCAAGCAAAGGGCTATTGAAAGGCCTCAACCCGACTATGGCCATGACGGCCCTCACCGTGATCACCCTGTTTTTGCTGTTTGGCGTATTTGTTCCCGATACCGCGGCCGCCTGGTTTGTCGGTGCCAAGGATCAGATTATTGCCGGGTTCAAGTGGTACTACATTCTGGTGGTCGCCCTGTTCCTGTTCTTCGCTGTCTACCTGATGTTCAGCCGTTTTGGCAGCATCCGGCTGGGTGACGACGACCAGGTACCGGAGTTCGGCTACTTCGCCTGGTTCTCCATGCTCTTTAGCGCAGGCATGGGTATCGGTCTGGTGTTCTGGAGCATCGCCGAGCCGATGAACCATCTGCAGGGCAATCCGTTCATTACCGAAGGGATGACCCCGGAAGCGGCCCAGATCGCTATGCGCCTCACCTTCTTCCATTGGGGCCTGCACCCTTGGGCCATCTATGTGATCGTCGGCCTGTCACTGGCCTTTTTCAGCTATCGGCGCAAGTTGCCACTGGCGATCCGCTCTGTGCTTTACCCTATCCTCGGCGAGCGGATCTACGGCTTCTGGGGCCATGCGGCCGATGTGCTGGCCGTGTTCGGCACCGTCTTCGGGGTGGCGACTTCCCTTGGACTGGGTGTCTCCCAGATGAATACCGGCCTCAACCAGATGTTCGGTATGGACGTATCGCAGTCCAACCAGCTCTGGCTGATTGGCGGCATCAGCCTGATCGCCACCCTCTCGGCGGTCTCCGGGGTCGGGCGCGGAGTGAAGATTCTCTCCGAGCTCAATATCTGGCTGAGCGTGTTCGTACTCGCACTCTTTCTGGTGCTGGGGCCGACCACCTATATCCTCAACGCCTATGTACAGAACATCGGTGATTACCTGCAGAACATCGTCAAACTGAGCTTCTGGACCAACACCGAGGCTAACGGCACCTCGGCCTGGCAGTCGAGCTGGACGGCGTTTTACTGGGGCTGGTGGATTGCCTGGGCGCCGTTTGTCGGCATGTTTATCGCCCGCATCTCCAAGGGGCGTACTATCCGCGAGTTTGTGCTCGGTGTGTTGCTGGTACCCTCGCTGCTAGGCATGTTCTGGCTCACCGTGTTTGGCGGCACGGCGATGAATCTGGAGCTGTTCGGTGGTGGTGGCGTGGTCGCTGCGGTCAATCAGGATGTGACGCTGGCGCTCTACAAGACGGTCGAGCTGCTGCACTGGGATACCTTCGGCTGGATCGCCAAGGCCGTGCTGACCCTGCTCATCTGCACCTACTTCATCACCTCCAGTGACTCGGGCACGCTGGTCATCACGACTCTGCTCTCCATTGGTGATCAGGAGCCGCCGGTGCTGCACCGCGCCGTATGGGGTCTGGGGCAGGGGCTGGTTGCCGCTATCCTGCTGGTCTCCGGCGGCCTGGCAGCCTTGCAGGCGGCCAGCATCATAGCCGCGCTGCCCTTCTCGGTGATCATGTTGGCGATGTGCTATTCGCTGATGCTGGGGCTCAAGCAGGAGAGTCAGCGCCAGTTCGAGTATCGTCAGAACCTCAAGCGCCACGATGGCTCATCCCATATGAGCCTGATGGAGCGAATTGGTCCGGCATAACGGCACCAGCAGGGGTTAGCGTCCCCTCACATATCAATCTGGATGCAAAACGGCCGCCCTGGCGATGCTCTCCTTGTGGAGCTCATCATCAGGGCGGCCGTCTGTTATGGGGCCGAGGTTACTCCTCGATAAAGGTCCACTCATCCTTGATGCGGCTAATGGCATCGGTGCGCTTTTTGGCGAGCTGCTCCTTGATCTCTTCTCCCTTGTAACCGGCCGCCACTATCTCTTTCACCGGCACCGCCTGGGCGGCAGCCAGCGCTTCTGCCACATAGTCCGGCTCGGCGTAGACCCGCTCCTCGAAACCGGTACGGCCGTGGAAGTCGGCGCGGCAGGCGTCCAGCAACTGGGCAAAGCGCTCGGGGCGACGCCAGGCATCAGCCTTGTCGAACACCTTGAGCAGGGTGGCGGGCTTGAGCTCAAAGGCGATATGGATGTGGGTGTGCAGATCGCTCACCAGCAGCGCCAGATCCCGGCACTCGTTGGGTACCCGGAACCGCTCGCACAGAGCGCGAATAAGCGGCAGCCCTTTCTGGCCGTGACCGTGATGGCTGGGCCAGAACTCCTTGGGGGTCACTCCCTTGCCAAGGTCGTGGCAGAGGGCAGCAAAGCGGACGGTCAATTCCGGGGAGATCCGGCACGCCTGCTCCAGCACCATCAGGGTGTGGATGCCGGTGTCGATCTCCGGGTGCCACTTGGCCGGGGCGGGGACGCCGAACAGAGCGTCGATTTCGGGGAACAGCGCCTTGAGGGCGCCGCACTGGCGCAGCACCTCGATAAAGATCTGCGGGGTCGGCCCCAGCAGCACCTTCTCCAGCTCCTTCCAGACTCGCTCCGGCGTGAGGTGGGCCAGCTCGCCAGCGGCCGTCATCTCGCTCATCAGGGAGAGAGTTTCCGGCGCTATGGTAAAGCCCTGAGCGTGGAAGCGGGCGGCGAAGCGGGCGACCCGCAGGATGCGCAGCGGATCTTCGGAAAAGGCGGGGGAGACGTGGCGCAGCAGCCGCTTTTCCAAATCCTCGATGCCACCGTAGGGATCGTGGAGCTGGCCCTGATCATCTTCGGCGATGGCGTTGATGGTGAGATCCCGGCGCAGCAGATCCTGCTCGAGCGTCACATCGGGGGCGGCGTGGCAGACAAAGCCGGTGTAGCCCTGACCCTGTTTGCGTTCGGTACGGGCGAGGGCATACTCCTGCTGGGTTTTGGGGTGAAGAAACACGGGAAAGTCGCGACCGACCTGGGTAAAACCCAGCGCCAGCATCTGTTCCACGGTGGCGCCGACCACCAGATGATCCCTGTCGCCCTGCGGCAATCCCAGCAGGCGATCCCGCACTGCGCCCCCAACCAGATAAGTCTGCAAACCGTCTCTCCCGTCATCAATCGTGGGGCCGAGTATATCGTCTTTGTTACCGCTTTGCTGCCTGAGCACCACCTGCCCGCAGCGCCAGTCAGCGCGGCTTTGACTTGGGCGTGACGAGGCCTTACGCTGCCGCACCAGACAGTTGGCGCTGTGCTGCGGGATGACTTTATGCCCGCGCAGGCCAGATGAGCCGAAGGAACCGCAGAGTTCCCCTTATATCAACGACATGAGAACAACGTGAATCAATCAACCTTCGCAAGCCGGGTTCTGGAGTGGTACGAGCTTCATGGCCGCAAAACCCTGCCCTGGCAGCAGGAGAAGACCCCTTACCGGGTCTGGGTCTCGGAGATCATGCTGCAGCAGACCCAGGTCGCCACAGTCATCCCCTATTACCAGCGTTTTATGGCGCGCTTCCCCGATGTTGTGGCGCTGGCCGATGCCCCTGTCGATGAGGTGCTGCACCACTGGACCGGGCTTGGCTACTACGCCCGGGCCCGCAACCTGCACAAGGCGGCCCAGCAGATCCGCGATCATCACCATGGTCTCTTTCCCGAGCGCTTTGACGAGGTGATGGCGCTGCCGGGGATTGGTCGTTCTACCGCCGGGGCCGTGTTGTCGCTCTCTCTGGGTCAGCCCCACGCAATCCTTGATGGCAACGTGAAGCGGGTGCTCACCCGCTGGCTGGCGCTGCCGGGCTGGCCCGGCCAGAAACAGGTGGAGAACGAACTGTGGGAGATCGCCATCCGGCTGACTCCCAAACTGGGCGTGGCGCAATACAATCAGGCAATGATGGATATCGGGGCCACAATCTGCACCCGCAGCAAGCCTGCCTGTGATCGCTGTCCGGTGCGGGCCGATTGCCAGGGGCTGTCGCAAGGCAAGCCTACCGCTTACCCCAACAGCAAGCCGAAGAAGAGCATTCCGGCCCGCGATGGCGTCATGTTGTTGATCCGCCATGGTGACGAGTTATTGCTGGAGAAGCGGCCGCCGCAGGGGATCTGGGGCGGGCTCTACTGCTTCCCGCAGGTGGCCTCGCTGGCGGAGGTGGATGGTCTGCTGGCATCCCTCAGCTTGAGCCATCACGGTTATCGTGAACTGGCCGGTTTTCGCCATACCTTCAGCCACTTCCATCTCGATATTCAGCCGCTGCTGATTGACATTGATGAGGCGCAGCCGCTGCGGCTCATGGAAGCAGATAACCGACTCTGGTATAACTTACGCCATCCTGCCGAGGTGGGGCTGGCGGCCGCCACGGCCCGTCTCCTCGCCTATCCAGAGTTACAACCATAGAGGTCAACATGAGCCGTACTGTATTTTGCCAACGCCTGAAAAAAGAGGGCCCGGGTCTGGATTTCCAACTCTATCCCGGTGAGCTCGGCAAGCGGATTTTTGACAACATCAGCAAGGAAGCCTGGGCCGAGTGGCAGAAGAAGCAGGTGATGCTGATCAACGAGAAAAAGCTCAACATGATGAATCTTGAGCATCGCCAACTGCTGGAAAAAGAGATGGTCAGCTACCTGTTTGATGCAGGTGAAGTGCAGATCGAAGGTTACACCCCGCCTGCCCAGTAAGCTCTCCGGCTGTTGTACGTGTGAACAGGTGCGGGAATGGCGCCACACTTGCGTGACCGCTCCTGAAGTCGCAGCAAATGAATGATGGGCAGCTCTGCTGCCCGGTTTGAGGATCCTATGGGCCGAATTTTTTGGCTGCTGTGCACCCTGCTGTTTCTCTCTGCCTGCTCATCTTCCCCCAAGCCCAGCGGGAGTGAGGATGACGATCTGGTCAACGGCAAGGACATCCGCGGTTTTGAACACATGATCAGCGCGCTCTCCCATAACGTGAACGAGATATGGGGGCGGGAGGCGCTGTTTGCGGGCAAGTTTGACTACGTCAAATACACGGATCAGTACAAGAGCCGGGCCCACATCGACTTCTCCAGCGGTCACATCATGGTGGAGACGGTCTCGGGCATCGATCCCCGCGCTCATCTGCGTCGCGCCATCATCGAGACCCTGCTGACGCCGGACGATCCGGCGGAAGTGGATCTTTACTCCGATCGGGAAATTCTGACCGGCGGCGAGCCTTTCCTCTATGGTCAGGTGCTGGACAATCAGCGCCAGCCAATCCGAGCCTCCTGGCGCGCCGAGCGTTATGCCGATTACCTGCTCAACACGGCGATGAAGAAGCGCACTTTGGGGATTCGCACCATCTTCTTCGTCGATATTCCCATGGTGGCCAACCATGAAGATCGACGGGGCTACAAGTATGCGGGGATCATCCGGGAAGCGTCGCGTAAATACGGCGTGCCGGAGAGCCTGATCTATGCGGTGATCAAGACCGAGAGCAGCTTCAACCCCTATGCGGTGAGCCATGCCAACGCTTATGGCCTGATGCAGGTGATCCCGGCCACTGCCGGTCGTGACGTCTATGTGCGGGTCAAGGGCAAGAACGGCCAGCCGACGCGGGAGGAGCTGTTCAACCCGGCCTACAACATCGATGTCGGTACCGCCTATCTGCACCTGTTGCAGACCGTCTATCTGGCGGATATTCAGGATCCGCGCTCCCGTCGCTATGCGGTGATCTCCGCCTATAACGGTGGTGCGGGCGGGGTACTCAATACCTTCTCCAGCGATCGCAAGGCGGCGCCTGGCCGGATCAACAGGCTCTCCCCAGAGGCGGTCTATCAGGTGTTGACCGAGCAACATCCCAAAGAGGAAGCGCGCCGCTACCTCTACAAGGTCAATCAGGCCGAGAAGGGGTTCAAGAGAACCTTTGCCAGTCGGGCCGGTTAAGCGGTGACGCTGGGTTAACCATGCAAAAGGGCGCTTGATATCAAGCGCCCTTTTAACGTCTGGCCAATTCGTCGTTGAAGTGGCCTTATTTGGCGATAAAACCGCCCTTGGTCTGCGGGGCCGCGCCCACTTTCTCCAGGGTTTTGACTTCCACTTCGATCTTGTTCCAGCTGTGGTCCACTTCACCACGGATACGGATCTGATCATCCGGGCCCACTTCGGTGCCACGCCACACATCCTGATCCACTTCGACCTCCACCTCACCGCTGGCGTCGCGGAACAGATAGTTCTCGCCGCCCAGGTGCTTGACCAGTTTCCCTTCCAGGGTGGCCCAGCTGTCATCTGCCAGATCTTTCAGTTGAGCAACGGAAACCTTGTTCTGCTCCTGCGGGCCGGTATAGGCCGCCATGGCAAAAGAGGAGACAGACATCAGGGTCAACAGTCCGATTACGCTTGCGCTTGCCTTGTTCATTTCATACTCCTGTCGTTGGTATGGGGGCATTGTGCCGGGGGGGGCGTGAAACAAGCGTGAAAGAAATAGGCTGGTGTGATTGTCTGTTTTGTGAGCGCAAGCGATTTCATCGGTGGCGGAACATGTGTGATTTCATCTGGAACTGTAATCTGTCGCCTTCACCAGAAGTCAGTGGCAGCAGACTCTTCCCATGCCTGTCGCCACTCGAGGAGAAGTCCGCAGGTCTCACCTGCTTAATCGAAGAGCATAACAATATGAAAAAATGGCTTGTTTGTTTATTGGGGTTAATGGCATTGACCGCGCAAGCGGCAGAGGGACGCCAACCTTTTTCCCGGGTCGTGATGTTTGGTGACAGCCTCTCCGACACCGGCAAGATGTACAAAAAGATGCGGGGGTATCTCCCCTCCAGCCCACCTTACTTCAACGGGCGTTTCAGCAACGGCCCGGTGTGGCTGGAGCAGTTGGGTGACGAGCGTTTTCCCGGTCTGGTCGTGGCCAACGAGGCGGAAGGCGGTGCAACCGCGGTGGCTTATAACCATCTGGGTGCCCTGAATGGCTGGCTCGGTTTCTGGTCCTGGGATCCCAAATATCAGGTGATCAACAACCTCGATTACGAGATCGATCAGTTCCTGAAAAAGGACAAGTTCCGTCCCGATGATCTGGTGGTGATCTGGGTCGGTGCCAACGACTATCTGGCCTATGGCTGGAACACCGAGCGGGATGCGGATCGGGTGATCGATACCATCCGGCTGGCATCCAACCGGTTGGTGCTCAACGGCGCGCAGCAGATCCTGCTGTTCAACATTCCTGATCTGGGGCAGACCCCGTCAGCCCGCAGCATGAAGGTGGTGGAGAAGGTGCGCCATGTGGCCAGCTACCACAACCAGAAGTTGCAGAACCTCACTCGAGAGCTGGCTCCCCTTGGCATTGTGAAGCTGTTCGAAGTGGACAAGCAGTTTGACGAGATGATGCGCGATCCCCAGCAGTTTGGGCTGAGTGACACAGAACACGCCTGCTACGGTGGCGGCTATACGTGGAAGCCGTTCTCCGGCAGCGCTGCCGAGGTGGCTGCGACCCCGGCTTTGAGTGTCTCCGAAAGAGTGGCTATTGCCGGTAACCCGATCCTGGCGCAGGCGGTGGTGAGCGGGCAGGCAAAAGGGCGAGCAGCGACTCTCAACTGCGATGAGCATATGTTCTGGGATCAGGTCCATCCGACCAGGACGGTGCACAAGGTACTGAGCCAGCGTGTTGCTGACTTTATCGATCAGCACTACGAGTTTGTTCGTCACTGATATCGCTTCGGGCCAGCATGTTGCTGGCCTTTTTTCCCCTTTCAGCCCTCATCTGTGCGTCTTTTTGCGTCACATCCAGTTCAAATAACAAACGTTTGTTGCTGTTTTTGTAACGTGGTTGCGTTAGAGTGTTTTTTGTTAATTGATATCAGTGACTTGAAAATAGGCTAACGTTGATATGCTGCGATCGCTTTTGGGTGGTTGCACCTATAAGACGAGGTGATATCAATCAACCTCCTCCTACATAAAGTTGCAGAGGCTCAAACATGAAAAAATCATTGATTACCTTGTTGGTTACCGGCTTGCTGGCGGCCAATGCCCAGGCTGCCGGTCAAGACAACACCTGGTATGGTGGTGCCAAACTGGGTTGGTCCAACTTCTACGGCATTGATGAAAGCAACAGCTTTACCCTCGGCAATGAGACCAATGATGCTCTTGGGGTTGGTGTATTTGCCGGCTATCAGCTTAACAAGAACCTGGGCATCGAATATGGCTACGATTATCTGGGTAAGTACAAATATGATGCCCGCTCAGCCACGGGCGCAGCGTTTCAAGATGAAGTTCAGGCCCAACTTATTCATTTATCATTGAAGCTGGGCTTCCCTGTAACTGATAGCCTCGACCTGTACGGACGTATCGGCGGCGGTTATGCGGCCGCCAACAGTGATCTGAAAGGCGGTGATGGCCGGTTCAACTTTGTCAGCGCGCTGGGTGCCGAGTATGCATTCAACCTCGACTGGGCTGCTCGCCTGGAGTATCAGTACACCACCCCGTATGGCAGTCGTGATGATACCGGTTTGAGAATGGATAACGGCCTGCTCTCACTGGCAGCGGTTTATCGCTTTGGTCAGGTTGCCCCTGTGGCGCCCGCCCCGGCTCCGGAACCTGCTCCTGCACCTGTGATGGTTGAGAAGCAGTTCACCCTGAGCTCCGATGTGCTGTTTGACTTCAACAAGGTGACTCTCAAGCCAGAGGCCAGTCAGGCACTGGATAGCCTCTATAGCCAGATTGAAGAAGCACGACCCAAAGATGGCGTGGCAACCGTAATTGGTCACACCGACCGTATCGGTTCCGATGCCTACAACCAGAAGCTCTCCGAACAGCGTGCCCAGACCGTTGCCAACTATCTGGTTGGTAAAGGGATCCCGGCCGCCAAGATCAATGTGGAAGGGCGTGGTAAATCCTCACCGGTTACCGGCGACAGCTGCGTCAGCAAGTCCAAGCGTGAGCTGATCGTTTGCCTGGCTCCGGATCGTCGTGTTGATGTGAAAGTCGAAGGTGTCAGCGAGGTGCAGGAGTAATCCTTCACACTGAGCAGCGTTCCACTGGGGCTGGAATGAACAGCCCCTGTCGGAGCAAGAGAGACCAAAAAGCCAGTCAGTTGATCTGACTGGCTTTTTACATTGGCATTGCGGTCGGGCAGGGGACTAAATCAGGAAGGGAGCGGCATCACCCGGTTGCGCCCCAGCTCCTTGGCCTTGTAGAGCAGCTTGTCGGTACGTTCGACCAGACAGTCTGCACTCTCCTGACCGTTGAACTCACCCACGCCAAACGAGGCTGTGATGTGGTCAATGCGGCGGCCCGATTTGCGATCCAGAATCGACATCCGCTCGATGGCGCGGCGCATGCTCTCCGCCATCTGTCTGGCCAGCGCCAGCGAGCGATGGGGGACCAGCATGGCGAACTCCTCCCCACCCAGCCGATAGGCGGTGACCCCCTCCTTGCAGGCATCGCGCAGCCGTTTGCTGAAGGCGCGCAGTACCTGATCGCCGAGCAGGTGCCCATATTCGTCGTTGAAGTTCTTGAAGCGATCGATATCGGCGAGGATCAGCGAGAAGGGGTGCTGGCTGCGGATCAACCCCTCCAGTTCCAGATCGAAGGCGCGGCGGTTGAGCAGGTTGGTGAGGGCATCCTCGTTGGCCAGTTTGCGTGTCTCGTTGAGCGCGGCCCGCAGCTCTTTGATCTCTTTCTCCGCATTGCTGAGCTGGTTGCGAAAGTGCATGGTGGACATGCGCACATCCCGCGATTCGCGCACCAGCTCCCGCAGGATCCCCATGGTGTCTTCCAGGCTGAAGCCCTCGTCATCAATGCGGCTGAGCTTGTCAAAACTCTTGTCGAGCATCTCCTGAAACATGCCGGTATCGGAGATGGCGTCCTGCATGGAGTGGCCTAGCTCGTTGGCCATGGCGGCGAGACTCAGTTTCATCGCCTCCATCTGCTTCTCGTCCTGAGCGGCCAGATACTGGTGATAGAGCCGCTCGCAGGTGGTGAGTGAGCAGGTTCCCTGCATTTTGACTGCCTGATCAATCGCCTGGTTGAGCTCGGGCATGCTGGCCGAGACATAGTTGTACCACAGGTGGTAATTGTCCGGCGTCGTGGGGATCTGGTACTTGATCATCAAGGGGACCGCCTGTTTGAGATAGGCGGCGGATTGGGCAAATGTGTCCTTACTCATGAGTTCTGTGTCTCATCATGCCAGCGAACTGAAGATAGTATGACAGAGAGATTGGCCAAAAGGCAGCCGATGGATGCCATTCGCCCCCCCCTCCGATATAATGGCACCGTTACCACCTACCCTAAGGCCTGCTTATGTCTCAAAAAGATCCTTTCCTCGAACGCGAGGCCGAAAAATACGATAACCCCATCGCCAGTCGCGAGTTGATCCTGGAACTCATCAAGGGCCATGAAAAGCCCATGTCCCGTGAAGAGTTGGCCAAGGTCCTCAAGCTGAAAGATGAAGAGCCGTTGGAAGCCTTGCGTCGTCGTCTGCGCGCCATGGAGCGTGATGGACAACTGGTATTCACTCGCAACCAATGTTATGCCCTGCCGGATCGCCTGAATCTGGTCAAAGGTTATGTAATCGGCCACAAGGATGGCTTCGGTTTTCTGCGTCCGGAAGGTGGTGGTCCGGATCTGTATCTGAACAACCGAGAGATGCAACGCCTGATGCATGGCGATTACGTGCTGGTGCAACCGACCGAGATCGACCGCAAGGGTCGTCAGGAAGCGCGTCTGGTGCGCCTGCTCAAGTCCCGTGAGGCAGACATTGTCGGCCGTTACTTCGTCGAGAATGGCGTTGGTTTCGTGGTGCCGGATGACAGCCGTATCGGCCAGGACATCATCATCCCGGAAGGGGAGAACAAAGGGGCTCGTCAGAGCCAGGTCGTGGTTGTGCGCATTAACCAGCGCGCCACCTCCCGCATCAATGCCGTCGGCACCGTCCTGGAAGTGCTGGGCGAGAACATGGCGCCGGGCATGGAGATCGAAATTGCCCTGCGTACCCACGGCATTCCGCACACCTGGCCGGAAGAGGTGACCAAAGAGGTTGCCGGTCTAGGCGAGCAGGTGCCGGAGAAAGCCAAAGAGGGCCGCATCGACCTGCGCGCCCTGCCGCTGGTGACCATCGACGGCGAAGATGCCCGCGACTTCGATGACGCTGTCTTCTGTGAAGCCAAACGCGGTGGTGGCTGGCGTCTGTGGGTTGCCATTGCTGACGTCTCCGCTTACGTGAAGCCCGGCACGGCGCTGGATGCCGAAGCGTATCAGCGTGGCAACTCCGTCTACTTCCCCGAGTTCGTGGTGCCCATGCTGCCTGAGGTGCTCTCCAACGGCTTGTGTTCCCTGAACCCGCAAGTTGACCGCCTCTGCATGGTGTGCGAGATGACCATCTCCGCCGCTGGCCGCATGTCCGGCTACAAGTTCTACGAAGCGGTAATGAACTCTCACGCCCGTCTGACCTACACCAAGGTTGCGGCGATCCTCGACGGCGATCCCAAGCTGCGCCAGCAGTATGATCCGCTGGTGGGACACATCGAAGAGCTGAACAACCTCTACAAGGCGCTCAAGCATGCCCGTCACCAGCGCGGCGCGGTGGAGTTCGAGAGCGAGGAGACCCGCTTCATCTTCAACGCCCAGCGCAAGATTGACCGCATCGTGCCGCTGGTGCGCAACGATGCCCACAAGATCATCGAAGAGTGCATGATCCAGGCGAACGTGGCTGCTGCCCGTTACATCGAGAAGAACGAAGCCTTTGCCCTGTTCCGGGTACACGATCGTCCTGGCGAAGAGCGTCTGACCGGTTTCCGCGACTTCCTGGCCGAACTGGGTCTGGAGCTCAAGGGCGGCCTCGAGCCCGAGCCGAAGGATTTCGCCGAGCTGGCTGCCAAGTTTGAAGGGCGCCCCGATGCGGAGCTGCTCTCCACCATGTTGCTGCGCTCCATGCGTCAGGCCATCTATCAGGCCGACAACATCGGTCACTTCGGTCTGGCGTTGAAGTCCTATGCGCACTTCACCTCGCCAATCCGTCGCTATCCCGACCTGATCCTGCACCGGGCGATCAAGTACCAGACTGCCAAGGAGCAACAGGGCAACCTGCGCCACAAGTGGACCCCGAGCGGTGGTTATCACTACCAGCTGGAAGAAGTGGACCCGATGGGCGAGCACTGCTCCATGACCGAGCGCCGCGCCGACGATGCTACTCGCGACGTGGCCGACTGGCTCAAGTGCGAGTACATGCTGGATCACGTGGGTGACGAGTTTGACGGCGTTATCGCCAGCGTCACCGGCTTTGGCTTCTTCGTGCGTCTGGCGGAGATCCATATCGATGGTCTGGTGCACGTCAGCACCCTCACCAACGACTACTACCAGTTTGATCCCCTGCACATGCAGCTGATTGGCGAGAACTTCCGCCGTCGCTACCGTCTGGGCGACAAGGTGCGGGTCAAGGTGATGGGCGTGAACCTGGACGATCGCAAGATCGACTTCGTGATGGTGGAAGAGCCGCTCAAGGCCACCGGCAAGAACGCCAAAGAGATGGCGCGCAAGCAGGCCGAGATCAAGAAAGATAAGGCCAAGAGAGCCCAGCGCCACGAAAAACGTAAAGAGGGCAAGGATCACGGCAAATCCGACAAGGGTGGCCGCGCCAAACCGAGCAACAGACGACCGAGCAAAAAGGCTCGCGATAAGGCCAAGGGGTAAACCCTCGGCCTATGGCCTGGGTCTGGCTACCTGGGCTGAGGTCGTAGGGTTGATGGCCCGGGGTTATCTCCGCCAGCGGCTGATAGCCCCAAAGACAAAAAAATCCGAACCCTGTTACCGGGGTTCGGATTTTTTTATGGTCAGCGAAAAGGGGAGGGGTTTAGCCCTTCGGCGGAGAGCGGCCAAGCGCCGTGCCTATGGCGAGGGGCATACTCCCTGCGCGATGGTCACTTTATTGGTCGCTACGCTGCACTTAGAAAGGTGAGTGTCCTATTTTTCATATAGCCCCTTCGGTATTGCTGCTATACGCCAGAACTCCCCTTGCCGATTAATTTATTGATCTTGCTCAGGAAACTATCATCTCCTTCTTCCCTCCCCCGCTTTGCTCGCTAACATAGCCGTTTGGCAACATGAGCCAGGCCAGCACCACATCGCAGGTTAAAAGCAGCAGGCTGAAGGCTGTCACGCAGATCAAATTGAATTGATAAGCGATTAATGCCCATTACATCCCATCAAAATGTAACCCTCCCGATTTGATTGCCGAACAACGATGGGTGTCCATGTTAATTACTACTGACCCGCTCAACCCGCCTCGGCGATTTACAGGGGGAAAATACCATGCCCACCTGTGACTGGGGTGACTGGGGTGACTGGTTGCTGGTCTGTGGGCTGCTACGAGGTGCTCAGCAAGGCGGGTGCCCCATTTTTCCATCTTGAGCGTTGCATCAATCAATGCTGTTTAAATTTAAAGCGCCAGTTCTGATGCACAGGCTGGCCAAAAAACAAAATGACTGGATCGATACCGATATGACTGATAACAAGCAGACTGAAAATCAACAAAATAACGACATCATCATCGACTTGTTCGCCTCCAATCTTCCTGGCAGTACCAAAGACGGAGATCTGATCCAGAAAGCGTTGCGTGATCAGTTGGTTGAGAGCATTCGAGATTCGGTTACCCCACCTGACGCTGATAAGCCGACTGACGTAACAAGGGTTATTGATGAGTCTGGCCGTAATGTGTTCTTTGTGGATGGTACTCGTGGTGCAGGTAAAACCACCTTTATCAATAGCGTGGTCAAATCCTTAAATGGTGACACAGCTGATGCCCGCGTCAGTATCAAGTGTCTGCCGACCATCGATCCTACCAAGCTGCCGCGTCATGAACCCATTCTGGTCACGGTGACCGCCCGTTTGAACAAAATGGTGTCCGACAAGTTAAAAGGATGCTGGTCGTCAAATGACCAAAAAAAACAAAAGGAACAATGGCAGAGCCACCTTGAGCAACTCAAACGGGGTCTGCATTTGCTGACCGACAAGGAGTACAAACCGGAATATTTCAGTGACGCTTTGAAGCTGGATGCCCAGCTTGACTACTCCATTGGTGGCCAGAATTTATCGCAAATATTTGAACAACTGGTTGAACGTGCGTGTGAAATTCTCGGCTGCAAGGCCATTTTGATCTCGTTCGATGATATCGATACCCAGTTTGATACGGGTTGGGATGTTCTTGAATCTATTCGAAAATTCTTTAATAGCCAGAAATTGGTGGTGGTGGCGACCGGCGATTTGCGTCTGTATTCCCAGTTAATTCGCGGTAAGCAATACGAAAATTACAGTAAAACCTTGCTCGATCAAGAGAAAGAGAGCGCCCGACTGGCCGAGCGGGGGTATATGGTGGAACACCTTGAGCAACAATATTTGTTGAAACTGTTTCCTGTACAGAAACGTATGCAGCTGAAGACTATGCTGCAACTGGTTGGCGAAAAGGGAAAAGCTCGTAAAGAAAATATCAGGGTTAAAACCAAGCTTGCCATGCCGGATATTGACGCTATAGAAATCCGGCAAGCGATTGGCGATGCTGTTAGGGAAGGTCTCAATTTGAGGGTGGGTTCTGATGCGGATATGTATGTGAATGAGCTGCTGAAGCAGCCTGTGCGGTTGTTGATGCAGGTGCTTCAGGATTTCTATACCAAAAAGGATCATGTTACATCGGTGAAAATAGCAGGTGAGCAAGACAGCGATGAAAAGTCTGATCCGAAGTTACTTAGAAATGCCTTGTATGGCTCGATGCTAAGCAGCATCTATCGAGCAGGGTTGAATTATGAACAGCATCGGTTTGGTATGGATTCGCTTTGTAAAGATATATTTACCTATGTTAAGCAGGACCGTGACTTTAACACCGGATTTTATTTGCGTCCTCAGTCTGAAAGTGAGGCACTAAGAAATTGTGCTATTTACTTAGCGTCTCAGGTAAGTGAAAACTGTCAGGGAAGCCTTTCTAAAGTATTACAAATGCTTTTAGTAGGTTGTGGTTCGGTTAGTATATTTAACCAGTTCGTTTCCGGATTAGTTCAGGCGGAAAATGATAAGGAAAAATTTGAGCAGCTTGTCAGTGAGTATGTTGCCTATATGTCCGTTGGCAGAAATGAAAGCGCCTCTCATTGGGCTAACCGTTGTTCTGCAGTTATAGCGGATACAAGTAATGACGGAAAAGTTGGAGTTTTTATCGGTCAAGTCCAATTAAATCGTGGTTCAAGAAAGGAAAAAATAGAACATTATCAACAGTTTAAACTTAATAGAGAAAGTGGTTTAGCCAAAGTGGCAATGGCTGCATCTTTAAGTACAGTTGCATCAAATAACCTGATGGATTTTAGTAGTGTTTTCAACTTGATCGGCGCTATTTCTGATATCGCTGCATGTTCGTATGATAGTTCTGCAGCGTCTAAAGTTTTTAATAAAATCATATCGCAACCAACTTGTATTGCTCCTCCCTGGAGTAATGCTGCTGCGCGCGCAGAGGTGAAGACTGGTAAAGCTGATGATGAAAACGAAGTTTTAGGCCAGATAGATGATGATGATGACGACGATAAATTAAGTGGTGCTGAGCCAAAAATTGAAGCGGAATTTAAAGACGCCTTTGATGCTATTGTTAGTTGGCTTGATTGTGTTAAAAATGTGGAGCCGAAGGTTCGGCCTTCTGCAGTATTGATAGGAAAAATCTGGACTAGATTTTATTTTAATATTAATAATGTGGCGGATCTACATAAAAATAGGCTAAATAAGCCAGAGGCTTGGCATGGCGTTATTGCTATGCACTCTAATGCTGCAAAGATCATGCGGTTTAATGTATTGGCTCTTCTTCATGCTGTCTTGGTTGAGGAAAGTTTATATCATGCGGTGGAGGATAGAGATTACCTTGGGGCAGGGTTGCGGCTTAATCCGGTTACATCAGTAAAAGAGTTTGAGGAGAAGCTCAGGGATATGTCTGCTATCTTAAAGACATCAGGAAAGGAGTGGAATGATACTAACCCATTATTTTTCTTGTTAATTAGCTGTCCTATCCTTCACCCATTTATCTTCCCATTTGGTGGCGTTAATAGTTCATCGAAATCACTTAAAAATGAGGAAGGGCTTCGTGATCTTATTTTTGATATTGTAGGGTATGAGTTGTTTTCTGAAGATGACTGGCGTGCATTGATTACACAATGTGATCCTGATGATAGTAAACCGTTCGATAAAATAATTAAATCACTGAACTCTGCAACAATCGCAAGTGTAAAATATGCTGAATCCAAGCCAGCAGAGGAAAATGCCGTTCTCCCTTCGGATATAAAGTCAGGCAAAAAATGATGACCACTATATAAGGATTGGAGATGGAGCGGTTTATTCTTAATTCAACAGCGCTGTTGCATTGCCTGTGTGATGCTTCATTTGATGAGTCATCACTTGATGACAGGGTGGAGTCATCTGTGTTCCTTGCTCAATACGAGCAGACGCGTAGCTTGCCTGATCATGTAGCCAAATCTGCTTGGTCATCCTTGGCACAACAACTCAAACAGCGAAATATGAAACTTGGCCCCATTGCGGCTTTGCGTTTTATCGCTGAAAAATTTGTTAAAAACGAGAAAGGTGGCCCCAAAACCGATCTTGCTTTGTTCTCGGAATGGCAAACGTTGATGAGTAGGGTGTCGTGTCTGCCGATTCTGGCGTGCCATCAGGTGTTTAATCCTGGTCCTGCCAGTCAGGATTACAACTTTCGCTGGCCTTTGTATCCCTATCATCCGGCGGTTGAGGATTACCTTACCCGTGAGCGGCTGAACGAAACTCATCAACATCTGAATGGCAGTACCAGTGCGGAAGAGTGTTGGCTGGATGCACTCAAACACCCAGAAGTGACAGTCAGAGATTTCGAGAAGGGCTGGGCGGTTCAAGAGATGAAACAACTCTGTGCCCAGATTGATCCCTCCCTGACGCCTGTCATCTTCAGGGAGCGTTTGCAGATCGCCTGTAATATTCGTGAAATTCTTTGCCGGGTAGCTCAGGGCATGGTGTTGCCTGATTGGATGGTGTCATTGCAGCACCCGCAGCAGTTGGCGGACAGCACCATTCTGCATAATGACCAGGAGTACGGGTTTACGACGGTTTGGCCAACAGATGACAAATACCGCCAGGAGTCTGAGTTTCGCTTGCTAACCGGGTTGTTGGAAAAATGGCGGCATGGTGCGCCAGAAGGATTGGAACGACTGCTTTGGGTTTACCTGCTAATTCAGAATCAGTATTTGACCCTGCTGGTTCAGCGAGACGATTTTTTCGGGTTTGATCAGTTCCAGAAATACACCATGACGGAGCTGAGGGAAGAGACCGAGAAATCTTATTTGTCTCGTTTCAAACATGCACATGGGGCGGGTGTGTATTCTCAGGTTCGTTATCTGGAAGGGCGTTTTGCTCCGAAGAGCGACCCCAACAAAATGCAAAAACTGATCTTCAGTGTTTTGCGTGGGTATTGGGAATACCTTAAAGGTCACATGACCGTAGACTGGGAACATCCCCAGCCACTCAATATCACCCAAGTGCTCGATAATCTTGAGCAGGTTAAGCCTGACAGTATATGTGCCGAGCTAGCGCTGGTGCTGCACTTCATCAAGAAAAAGCCCCAAAAGGATGAAGTCTATCCCTACGCGTTGCTGTTCAAGGATGTAAAAAATCAGGCAGCTATCCTGATGGAGATCCTGAATCATGAGCCACGTTTGACCCGCTGGGTTCGAGGTGTGGATGCCGCTGCCAATGAGATGCACGCGCCACCGGAATTGTTTGGCCCCTTGTTTCGGGTGCTGGCAAAATCCGGTATTGCTCATTTTACCTATCATGTTGGCGAGGACTTCCCGCATCTGATCAGTGGTATTCGTTCCATTGATGATGCCTTGAGGTTTTTGCCGTTGCGTAATGGCGACCGTCTTGGTCACTGCACCGCCATTGGCATCACGCCTAACATCTGGAAACGCTCTTTGCCATCGTCTCTGTCCATGACCAAAGAGACGCGATTGCTCGATTTGGTATTTATCTGGCGGGAACTTCGCAATCATCCACAGCTACTGCGTTACGCCAGTGATGCAGCGATTGAAGCGGTTCGTTTGGCCCATAAGGTGTTTTCGCTGGAAGACGAGATCTCGATTACCACTCTTGATCAGGTGTTTGAGTTGCGAGGCGTGTTGGCTGAATCGGAAGGCCTGCTGGGTGAACTGGATGGGCCATTAAAGCCCGAATCCCTCTGGTTGGAAGAGTACGAGCACGCTAGAGAGTTGTTTAAAGTAGCGGGCATGAAAAGGCCACTGAAGTTGTATCGGCAATGGCTGACAGATGACAATGTGCGAAAGCAGCGTGCCGAATTCGTTGATGTTACCTTGGAATATTTGCCGGATGAGGCGTTAGTTTCGTTGCAACAGGCGGTGATGGCAAAAATGGCAGACCGAAACATCGCGATTGAGTGCCCTCCGACCAGCAATACCCGTATCAGCCAGTATCGAGATGTTAGCGAGCATCATATCTTTCGTTGGATGGGTTTGCCGGGTGAGGCAATTAAAGGTGATGTCCCTATGTCTATTTGTCTGGGATCTGATGATCCGGGGATCTTCGCCGCGGATTTGAAATCCGAGTTCTACCATCTGTTCGTTGTGTTAACCCGAAAGTTCGGTTTGTCGCCAGCGGAGGCTTTGAGAAAGGTGGCGGAGGTGAACGAGAATGGGCGGATTTATCGCTTTCACGATGTCAGGTAGTGAAGTCGGGATTCCCATCGTCTTGAGCGCCGCATAGCAAGCCCACTTCGTCACTGCCGGGCCGGATCAAGAGGCCTGTCATAGATCCGGAGCTTGGCCGAGCAGCTTCCTCCTCCCTAGATGCCGGTCTCTCTGGTATGATGCGCCATTATTTAGCGACCGGTGACGAGACCAGTATCATGGTGGTCAGGCTGCCGGTACGGCCATTTTTCTTCGGGGCGCATTTATGCGGCCCGACCTACGGATCTTGAACATGAGCACTGAACTGATCTACGGCATTCACGCTGTATCCGCGCTGCTGGAGCGCACCCCGGAGCGCTTTATCGAAGTGTGGGCCCTCAAGGGGCGGGATGACGACCGGCTGCAACCCCTGCTGAACGAGCTGGAATCCCTCGGCCTCAAGGTGCAGAGCGTGAACCGCAAGACACTCGACGATAAAGCGGAAGGCAACAATCACCAGGGCATCATGGCCCGGGTGAAAGAGGCGCCGAAGCTCGCCGAGCACGATCTGGCCAGCCTGCTGGACGAGCTGGCTGCACAACAGAGCCAGCCCTTCCTGCTGGTACTGGATGGCGTGACCGATCCGCATAACCTCGGCGCCTGCCTGCGCAGCGCCGATGCTGCCGGGGCTCATGCGGTGATCGTGCCGCGGGACAAGGCCACGGGTCTCACCCCAATCGTGCGCAAGGTTGCCTGTGGCGCCGCCGAAGTGGTGCCGCTTATTCAGGTCACCAACCTGGCCCGCACCCTGCGCGAATTGCAGGAGCGCGGCGTCTGGATTGTCGGCACCGCTGGCGAGGCCGATCACGACCTCTATCAGGCCAAACTGACCGGCCCGATGGCGCTGGTGATGGGTGCCGAAGGTAAAGGTATGCGTCGCCTGACCCGCGAACATTGCGACGAGCTGGTGAGCATCCCAATGGCAGGGGCGGTATCCAGCCTCAACGTCTCAGTGGCAACCGGCGTCTGCCTGTTTGAAGCCGTGCGTCAGCGTCGCGGTTAATCATGCTGACTGACAGACCCCCCTTCGATTGGGCGCAGGTCGCAGATAAAGAGGAGGCCGCGCGCCTCCTCTCTTTTGCCCGCCCGCTGACCCTCAGCCCGAAAAGCTGCCTCTGGCACGCCGGTGACAGCCCGGATCTGCTGGTCAGGGTGGAGCAGGGGCTGCTGCGGGCCAAGCTGGTGCTGGAGGATGGCCGCGAGTACATCAAGGAGTTCTATTGGGAGGGGGACGAGTTTCTCGACTTCCATCACCTGCTCAGTGGCGAGCCGGCCCGCTACAGCGTGGAGGCGCTGGAGCCCTGTCGTCTGCAGCTGTTCAGTCTGGCCGACCTGCGCCAGCTGCCCGGCTGGCCGCGCTGGTACCAGCACCTGCTGGAGGTGCAGCTGCGCATCAAGGAGGAGAAGGAGCAGTTGCTGCTGACCGGTAGCCCGCAGGCGCGCTATCAGCACTTTTTGGACAGCTTTCCCGCGCTTGATGCCAGAGTGCCCGACCACCAGATTGCAGCCTATCTCGGCATTACTCCCATCAGCCTGAGCCGCATTCGCAAGCGGTTGAGAGCGCTGAACAAGGAATAGTGTCGCCGAGGCGCCATGAGGGGCTGTGTTGCCACCAGATTTCAGACCTTTCATAGAGCCCGTCTCGGCATTACGCCAGCCAGTCAGTCTGAGCCGCATTCACAAACGGCTGAAAGAACTTAACAAAGGTTAATGCAGGGCACTGGCGTCACGATTATGCTGGCAGGCCGAACTGATAAGGAGTTGCCGATGAACTGGATCCTGAAACCCTGGTCTGAACTGACCACTGACGAGTTGTATGAGTTGCTGGCGCTGCGGGCCGAGGTGTTCGTGGTGGAGCAGACCTGCCCCTTTCAGGATCTGGACGGGCTCGATCGCCGCGAAGGGGTCTTGCACCTGCTCGGATATCAGGGCGATCTGCTGGCCGCCTATGCGCGGATTATGGCGCCCGGCATCGGCGATGAGAGCGGCGCCGCTATCGGCCGGGTGGTGACCTCACCCAAGGCGCGTGGCGGTGGTCTCGGTCACCAGCTAATAGGCGAGGCGGTCAAGGCGTGCGAGGCGCGCTGGCCGACTCACAGCATCTGGCTGGGGGCGCAGGCCCATCTGCAGGGCTTCTATGGCCAGCACGGTTTTGTGGCGGAAGGGGAAGGCTATCTCGAAGATGATATCCCCCATATGGGGATGCGCAGAGTGGCGGCATAACCACTCGTCAGAGTGATTCAGAATGCAGAAGGGCCATCCCGCGGGATGGCCCTTCTCTTTATCGCCAGGCGATCACTTCTTCTTTTTCTTCTTGGCGGACTTCTTCTTGTCGACCGGCTTTTTCTTCTTCACCGGTACCCGCGCTTCCTTGTGTTTCGGGCGCAGCTCGTCGATCACCCGGCGCTTGAGGCGCTCTTCGGTGTAGCGCTCGATCTTGGCGACCATCGCCATGTCGTGGGCTTCCACCAGGCTGATGGCGCATCCTCGGTTGCCGGCGCGGCCGGTACGACCGATCCGGTGGACGTAAACATCGGCGCCGTAGGGCATGTCGTAGTTGATGACATGGCTGACGTTCGGCAGGTCGATACCGCGGGCGGCGACGTCGGTGGCGATCAGGAAGGGTACTTCACCTTCGTGGAACTTGCGGATCGACTCGATACGCTTGCTCTGCTCCATCTCGCCGCGGATCCAGGCGCAGGAGATGCCTGCCGCCTGCAGCTGGCCGGAGAGCTCCGCCAGACGCTCGCGAGTCTTGACGAAGATAATGGCTTTCTGGGTTTCCGGATCTTTCAGGATATGGGTCAGCAGCGCCAGCTTGTGGGCGGCGTCATCGGCCAGATGGATCCACTGGGTAATGGGGCGACGTTCGCTGCGGGGCGGCTCGGCGTGCAGCTCCACCGGATCCTTGAGGATCTCGTTGGCGAACTTCTCAAGGCCGGCCCCTTCCAGGGTGGCGGAGAAGAGCATGGTGTGCTTGCGGTAGCGTGCCTCTTCCACGATGCGGTTCACATCCTTGATAAAGCCCATGTCCAGCATGCGATCCGCTTCATCCAGCACCAGCACTTCGATGTCGTGGCTCTCGAACTCCTCTTTCTCGATGTACTCGAGCAGACGGCCCGGGGTGGCCACGACGATGTCGGTGGTCTTGGTCAGGGCAGGCAGCTGCTCTTCATGGCTGACGCCGCCGATGATGGTTTCGATGCTGAGGTTGGTATGGGCCGCCAGCGCCTTGGCGTGGGCGGTCACCTGCAGCGCCAGCTCGCGGGTCGGGGTCAGGATCAGCATGCGGCAGGGGCCCGGCTTGCGGCGCGGGAAGTCCAGCAGATGCTGGAGTGCCGGCAGCAGGAAAGAGGCGGTCTTGCCGGTACCGGTCGGAGCGGATGCCAGAATATCGCGGCCGTCCAGGGCTGGCTCCAGCACCATCTGCTGGATGGTGGTGGGGCGGGTGAATCCCATCTCGGCCAAGGCCCGGTTGAGGGCTGGGTGCAGGTCGAAATCATCAAAGGACTGGCTCATGGCAATACTCGGTCATTAAGGAAACGGCAGATTATAGGCGATTATCTCGTCGGCTCCTATTGGTGAGTGTGTCTTAGCCGCTATAATCGCCCACCATTTTTGCAGATGACGGGGGCCAGATGGGACGTAGTCGCGGATTTACCTTCAAACAGTTCCATATCAATCACGATCGCTGCGCCATGAAGGTGGGCACCGATGGCATTTTGCTCGGTGCCTGGGCGCCGGTCGAACAGGCGCGTCGAGTGCTCGATATCGGCACCGGCAGCGGCCTGATCGCCCTGATGCTGGCCCAGCGCAGCAGATCTGACTGCCGTCTTGATGCGGTTGAGCTGGATATTAATGCGGCCAGCCAGGCGCGGGAGAATGCGGCTGCCTCTCCCTGGGCCGATCGGGTGACCGTCATAGAGAGTGCCATTCAGGATTTTCAGGCCGCCCCTTACGATCTTGTCGTCTCCAACCCTCCTTATTTCGTGGCAGGCCAGTCATTTAGCGATCCGGCGCGGGCGTTGGCCCGCCATACCGGCGCCCTCGACAGCCCCGCATTACTGGCGGCCTGCGATCGTTTGCTGAGCCCGAACGGGCAGGTGGCGCTGGTGCTGCCGACGGCGATGGCCGATGAAATTTTATGCATTTCGGCGAATTATGATCTGCATGGCATTTGTTATACAGCTGTTATCACCAGAGAGGGTAAAGAGGCAAATCGTGTTTTATTGCTACTTGGCAGAGGATTAAACAGGTGTGAGAGGGGTGAAATTGTGATCCATTCTGCTGATGGGGCCTATTCCGACAGATATATCCAACTGACCAACCCCTTCTATTTGAAGATGTAAATTTCGTCTTGAACTATTTTTTCACGCCATTATGCTGGTTCCAGATCGAGCGCCCGCTCCAGACCAGCTAAAACCACTGGTTGCGATGAAAAAACATGCGGGGCTCTTTTTTTATACCCCCTGAACACACCCGGTCAGCGACCGATAAAAACTATAACAAGCAATAATTTACAAGACAGACGAGGTTGAACTTGACGAAATCACTCACATTGTCCGATGTACTCGGATTAGGGTTTATGACCTTCGCCTTCTACCTGGGCGCCGGTAACATCATTTTCCCGCCGTTGGCCGGTTACATGGCTGGTGAGCACCTCTCCCTGGCGATGTTTGGCTTCCTGGTCACTGCCGTGGGCCTGCCTCTGGTGACCATTCTGGCCGTGGCGAAAGCCGGTAACGGCTGGGCTGGCATGACCAAGCTGCTGCCTGCCGGTGTCGCGACTGCGCTGGCCGTTGCCATCTATATCATCATAGGCCCGGCCTTTGCCGCGCCCCGTACCGGTCTGGTTGCCTATGAAATGGGCCTCAAGCCGTTTATCGGCGATATGGGGCAAGCGGGTCTGGCTGCCTATACCGTGATCTTCTTTGGTGTGGCCATTCTGGTCTCCATGAACCAGGGCAAGCTGATGGACGCCATCGGCAAATACCTGACTCCGGTACTGATGCTGCTGCTGCTGACTCTGGCGGTCGGGGTATTCGTAGCGCCGCAAGGCTCCATGCCTGATGCGTCCGGTGACTATCAGAACAGCCCCTTCGTCAAAGGGATCCTGGAAGGCTACAACACTATGGACACCCTGGCGTCCCTGATGTTTGGCGCCCTGATCGTCGATCTGCTGCGCCAGAAAGGCATCAACGATTACAAGAGCCAGTTCAAGTATCTGGCCATTGCCGGCCTCATCTCTGCCGTTGGTCTGAGCGTGGTGTACGTCTCCCTGTTCCAGCTGGGTAACACTGCAGCCGGTGTGGCGACCGATGTCAGCAATGGTGGCGCCATCGTCAATGCCTACGTACTGAGCCTGTTTGGTCAGCCGGGTCAGTTCATTCTGGCGGCCATCATCACTCTGGCGTGCTTTACCACTGCAGTCGGTCTGATCTCCGCTTGTTCCGATTTCTTCCACAATCTGACCGGCATGGCTTACAAGAAGCTGGTGGTGTTGCTGGGCGTTATCTGTGCCGTGGTGGCCAACGTGGGCCTGAGCCAGTTGATCAGCCTCTCCATTCCGGTGCTGGTTGCCATCTATCCGGTTGCCGTGGCGCTGGTGCTGGTCACCTTCCTGAAGGGTTACTTCGGCCGCCCCCGTCTGGTGTTCCGTGGGGTGTTGATGGTTGCCTTCCTGTTTGGTTGCCTGGATGGTCTGGGTGCTGCCGGTATGAAGATGGATGCGTTTGCCTTCCTGCCGCTGTTCGACAAGGGCCTCGCCTGGCTGATGCCGACCCTGCTGGCCTGCGTAGTTGGCGTGATGGTGCGTCCGACCGAGATGGCTGCCGAAGCTGCCTGATCACACCCGATCTGATATTGCCAAGAGCCTGCCCCGTGCAGGCTCTTTTGTTTTCTGTGAGCCTCGCTTGCACTGCCGTAATTGTCACTGTACACAGATTGCATCTGAGCAGCCGTATCTTGCCGCTATAACCCGTTCCCCTCTTCTTGCCTCCCATACGCAACGTGTGACACCTGTTTATGGAGCGCCGAGTTGTTCGGCGATTAATTCCACAGCGGTAAATTGTTTCAAGATATTAATTGGTGATTGAGATCGAACTCCTCTTCTTTATGCTAAAGGTGGTGCGCCTCATCCGGTCCGCGGGCTGTGTGGGGGCGAGAGGTATTGTTACCGGTTATCTGCCAGGCAGTGGGTGCAATCAATAACAAGCTGATAAGGCAGATGAGGTTGAGTTTGACGAAATCATTGAAGTTGTCCGACGTATTCGGATTGGGGTTTATGACGTTTGCCTTCTATCTGGGGGCTGGCAATATCATTTTTCCGCCGCTGGCCGGTTTTATGGCTGGTGAGCATCTGCTGGCCGCCATGTGCGGCTTTTTGCTGACGGCAGTGGGTTTGCCGCTGATCACCCTGATTGCGGTGGCCAAGGGGAGCTCGGGGGGCGGCGCGAGTGGCTGGACCGGAATGACCCGCTATCTGCCCGCCGGGGCGGCGACGGCGCTGGCCATCGCCATCTATATCATCATGGGGCCAGCCTTTGCCATTCCCCGCACCGGTCTGGTCGCCTACGAGATGGGGCTCAAGCCCTGGCTCGGCGATGCCGGTCATGCGGGGCTGCTGATCTACACCCTGAGTTTCTTTGCGCTGGTGATCCTGGTGGCGCTCGATCGGGGCAAGCTGCTCGATGCGGTCGGCAAGTATCTGACCCCAGCCCTGATGGCGATGCTGCTCATTCTGGCGGTCGGGGTCTTTATGACGCCGCAGGGCACCATGCCTGATGCCAGCGGTGAGTACATAGATGCAGCCCTGACCAAAGGAATGCTGGAGGGGTACAACACCATGGATACCCTGGCCTCCCTGATGTTTGGAGCCCTGATCATCGGGTTGCTGCGCCAGAAGGGGATTGAGGATTATCGCAGCCAGTTCAAATATCTGACCATTGCAGGCTTGATCTCGGCGGTCGGGTTGTCGGCGGTGTATGTCTCGCTCTTTCAGCTGGGCAACAGCGCCGGTGGGGTGGCGAGCGATATCAGCAACGGCGGCGTCATCGTCAATGCTTACGTCCTGAGTCTGTTTGGTCAACCGGGTCAGTTTATTCTGGCTGCCATCATCACCCTGGCCTGTTTTACCAGTGCGGTCGGCCTGCTCTGTGCCGGTGCCGACTACTTCCATGGCCTGACAGGTTGGGCCTATCGCAACTGGGTGATGCTGCTGGGGGCGCTTTGTGCAGTGGTGGCCAATGTGGGGCTGAGCGAGCTGATCGGCCTCTCGATTCCGGTGCTGGTGGCCATCTATCCGGTGGCCATCGCGCTGGTGCTGGTGACCTTCCTCAAGGGATGGTTTGCCCAGCCACGGCTGGCGTTTCGCGGCGTGCTGACGGTCGCCTTTCTGTTTGGTTGCCTCGATGGGCTGGGGGCTGCCGGGATGGCGATGGACGGCTTTGCCTTCCTGCCGCTGTTCGACAAGGGGCTTGCCTGGCTGCTGCCGACTCTGTTGGCCTGCATTATCGGCATCCTGGTGCGACCAAGCAGGAAGTTGGCTGCCGAAGCGGCTTGATTCAGAAACAACGAGATAGCAAAGAGGCCAGCAGCTGCTGGCCTCTTTTGTTTCTGCCGGATCCGTTACCGGATCAGATTTGCGGGCCTTTCGGCTTGGGTTTGCCCTCCAGACCATACCAGTGGGTTTCTACCCGTCCGGCATACCACTCGAAGGTGCCCCAGGGCTGCTTGGTTTCCCAGCGCGGGAAGTTGATGAGCACCCGGTTATCTTCGTACTTGTAGAGGGAGGTGCTGATCTGAATGTCCGACAGGATCAACAGCAGGGCCCAGCAGATGAAAATCCATTTCAATGCTTTCCACATAGGGTTACTCGAAGCAGATTTCGATAGTGGCGCGACCGAAATCCGATTCGAACGGCATCATGATCTTGGTGCCATCGGCACGGTGGGTAATGGTGTGGTTGGGACCGGAGACGATGATGGGGGTCGCCATGTCAAACTCGTAGCCCTTCTCGCCCAGCATCCGCTTGGCACCGCCGGTCACCATGTTGGTGATTTCACCGACCATGTCGGTCACCTCTTCGTTGATGTTGGCGGGAGCTTCCCCCAGCATGCGGCGCATGATCTCCAGCGCCAGCCCCTTCTCGAAGCTGATTGAGAGGGAGCCACGGGTCTGCGGGCCGACCATGCCAATCAGGCCGGAGACGTCGCCGCGCGCCAGCTCATCCATCTTGCGTTTCGGTTTGCCCGGTTTGAGTTCCAGCTGTGCCATGGTCGAGAGCACATTGAGCAGGGATAGCAGGAACGGATTTACAAAATCAGCCTTCATGATGACTTCCTACAGTGGGCGTACAACGGGCACATTGGCCATGTGCCTCTATCGTCTTATTGGTAATAGTAAAACCATGCAAGTGGGCCTGCTCGGAAAACGCGCTATCGATCGCCGTATCGTGAAGCTCGACCACATCCCCGCACTCGTCGCAGATCAGCAACTGCATCGGGTGAGCGTGATCGAAGTGGCAGCAGAAGATAAATGCGTTGAGAGATTCCACCTTGTGAGCAAAGCCCTGTTCGAGCAAAAAATCGAGTGCCCGATAGACGGTTGGCGGCTTGGCATTCGCTTCGGTTTGTTGCAGCTGGGCCAACAAATCATAGGCGCTGATGGCGTTGCCGTGTGCCGCCAGCAGGCGAAATACCTGACGTCGGGTCGGGGTGAAGCGGCTCCCTCGCTGTATACAGAGTCGCTCGGCTCGTTGTAAAAGTTGGTCTTGATTCATGATCGCGCAGATACCCTTTCTATTAGCCGGATACTATCACAGGGCCTCGCATGGCGCGGCGACAAAATTCATTTTCTGGGGCTGCTTCACGTTGTGATAAAATCCGCCCCTTTCTTTAGCCAACCCGGATGATTTTTATGCAGGCGCAGCGTTTTTCCATCGCCCCCATGCTGGACTGGACTGATCGGCATTGCCGTTACTTTCATCGACTGATGAGCCGCCAGACCTTGCTCTATACCGAAATGGTGACCACCGGCGCCATCATCCACGGCAAGGGGGATTATCTGGGTTACAGCGAGCAGGAGCACCCCATCTCCCTGCAGCTGGGTGGCAGCAATCCAGCCGATCTGGCGCGCTGTGCCAAGCTGGCCGAGGAGCGCGGCTATGACGAGGTGAACATCAACGTCGGCTGCCCCTCCGATCGGGTGCAGAACGGTCGCTTTGGTGCCTGCCTGATGGGTGAACCGGCGCTGGTGGCAGACTGCGTCAAGGCGATGCGCGATGTGGTCGATATTCCGGTGACGGTGAAGACCCGTATCGGCATCGACGAACAGGACTCCTACGAATTTCTGCAGGCATTCATCGAACAGGTGCGCGATGCCGGTTGCGACACCTTTATCGTCCATGCCCGCAAGGCGTGGCTGAGTGGCTTGAGCCCCAAGGAGAACCGCGAGATCCCGCCCCTCGATTATCCTCGGGTCTATCGGGTCAAACAGGATTACCCGGAGCTGACCATCGCCCTCAACGGCGGTGTCACCTCCATGGAGCAGACTCTCGAGCACCTGCAACACGTCGATGGCGTCATGATGGGGCGTGAAGCCTATCAGAACCCCTACATTCTGGCGCAGGTAGACAACCTGGTGTTCGGCCAGAACAACGCCGTGCCGAGCCGCCACGAAGTGGTGCGGATGATGCTGCCCTATATCGAGCAGGAACTGGCCAAGGGCAACTACCTCTCCCACATGACCCGCCACATGCTGGGATTGTTCCAGAATATGCAGGGGGCCCGCGCCTGGCGTCGTCACCTGAGCGAGAACGCCTGCAAACCGGGCGCCGGTATTCAGGTGGTGCTGGATGCCATGGCCAAGGTGCCGGAGTTTGCCAGCAGCGAGACGGCCGAATAAGCCTGTTGTGCCAAGGCAAGAGCAACAAAAAGCGCGTCAGTTGACGCGCTTTTTTATTACTGTCGCTTCAATATCTGAACTGGTTGATCAGCCGCGAGAGATCCTGCAGCCGCTCTACCAGCAGGGTGATGCCATCGAGGGCCTGCCTGCTGTTGTCGGCGGTGTGGCTGGCCAGTTGGTGGATCTGGTGTACCCCTTCATCGAGGGTCGCCGTGACGTCGGCCTGCTGACTCACCGCCTGGGCGATCTCGTCGCTGGTGCGGGTTACCTGCCCCAGCATCCGGTTGATCTGGGTGAGCACGTCGGCGGTGGTGCCCGCGTGCTGCTGGCAGCGTACCGAGGTCTGCGCCCCTTGTGTCATCCCGTCCGACAGCTGTTGTGTAGTCTGTTGCAGCGCCTGGATCATCTCGTGGATCTCGCTGGTCGAGGCTCGGGTCTTCTGGGCCAGCGCCCTCACTTCATCCGCCACCACGGCAAAACCGCGCCCCTGTTCGCCCGCCCGGGCGGCCTCGATGGCCGCATTGAGGGCGAGCAGGTTGGTCTGGTCAGCGATTTGACTGATCACCTCCAGAATACCGCTGATCTTCTGGCTGTCGCTGGTGAGCTGGGCCAGCACGGCATGGTTGGCATCCAGCTCCTGATGAAGTTGGTTGACGGCGGATCGGGTGGTCGCCAATGCTTGCAGCCCCTCATCGGAGACCTGCTGTACCTCTATAACCAGATTGCTCGCCTCATGGGCACTGTGGGCCACATCGCGAATGGAGTGGCTCAACTCGGTGATGGCGGTCGCCAGCTGCTCGCTGTGGGCGCGCTGCTGCTGCAGATGAGTATCAATGGTCTGGATATTGCCCCGGTCATCTTCGGCTGCCTGCAGGATCTGCTGGTTGGTGTCGGCGCTGCGCCCGACCACGGCCTTGAGCTCGGCCTGCTTCATTCGCAGGGCCAGTTCGACGGCCGCCAGGGTATCGCGCCGTCGGGTGTAGAGCACCTGACAGAGGTGGGTTCCCTTGTCTTGATCGGCAAGGGTGAGCAGATGAGCCAGCCGCTGCTGCAATCGCCAGCCGTGGATTGCCTGTGCCAACAGCAACAAGGCGGTGGGCAGCAGCCATAACAGGTTGCCGGTGGCAAAGGTAGCAAGGATGGTGAGCAAGGCAGAAGCGGAGAGCCAGAGGGTCAGCTGACCCGGTTCAATGTGAAACCGGCTCAGCCAGGGAAGTGCCTTGCCGCTGCGCAGCAGGCCATAGAGCTGCTCGGCCCAGGCCACATCGCTGGCGGCGGGTTTGGTGCGCACCGACTGGAACTCGACGATCTCCTTCTGCGCATTGAGGATCGGGGTGACGTAAGCGTTTACCCAATAGAACTGACCGCTTTTGGAGCGGTTCTTGACCAGCCCCATCCAGCTTTTGCCCTGTCGCAGCCGCTGCCACATGTCGGCGAAGGCCACCTTGGGCATGTCGGGGTGTCGCACCAGATTGTGGGGCACCCCTTCCATTTCGGCAGCACCGTACCCGGCCACATCACAGAAGTGCTGGTTGGCATAGGTAATATGACTGGCGGGATCCGTGGTCGAGATGAGTGCGATGTTGTCGGGGAAGTGTATCTCCCCCTCCTGATGGAGTCTGGTCATGTGTCGTTCCTGAAAAAGCCAACTAACTGATAACTATGTTTTTTATTGTCGTTCTCAGTTAATCATTCTAAGGCTCTTCAGTGACCCGAACTTGGCTTGGGTCAATTAATCAACACAATGAATTGATGAAGTGAGGGTCAGCTGGCCGGTGTGAAATCGTGAACTTCGCCGCTTCTCGGTTTAAAGCGCGGATCGCTATCTTTGTAGCTGCGCACCAGCTCCATCGTCTTGCAAAAGCTGGTCTGCTTGTCGTACTCCTGACGAGCCAACTCGATGGCCCGTTCGGCACGGCGCCGCTCCATCTTGTCAGACTTGCGATCGCTGAACTGTTGCTGCTGGTGCAGCATCCAGCCGACAAACTCTTGCTGGCATTGGGATTCGCTATTGGCCTGCGCGGGCAGGGTCCACAACAACGAGAGCAGTATCAAATAACGCATGTCTGACTGGGCATTGAAGATTAATTGAACAGAAGGGGCGACATTTTAGGCTGGAAATCAGGGTGTGAACAGTATCAATAGCGAGGCCCTGCGGGGCCTCGCATCGTTGTGGCCGGTGTCAGTGTTTGACGAGGTACAGCTGGCGGCTGTAGGCCACATCTTCCGGGTTGTTGATGGGGTAGCCCTTGAGCCATGGCTTGATGAGTCGGGCATTGGTGTACTGGTAGATGGGGGCGATGGGGGCTTGATCCAGCAGGATCGCCTCCGCCTCGCCAAACAGCTTGCTGCGGCTGGCGGCATCCTGAGTGCTGGCCGCCTCTGCCAGTAGCTGGTCATAACGGGCATTGGCAAAGCCAGCCATATTGCCGCTGTGACGAGAGCCCCACAGGCCAAGGAACGCTGAAGGGTCGTTATAATCGGCGACCCAGGAGGAGCGGCTCACCTCGAACTGACCACTCTGGCGGCTGTCGAGATAGGTTTTCCACTCCTGATTGGTCAGCTCGACCTCGGCGCCCAGCTTCTGCTTCCACATGCTGGCGATGGCCAGCGCCATCTTCTTGTGAATTTCCGCGGTGTTGTAGAGCAGGGTCAACTTGAGCGGCTTGTCCGGGCCGTAACCGGCCTCCTTGAGCAGGGCCTTGGCCTTGCTGTCCAGCGCCGGTTGGCTGCTGGTGGAGAGCAAGTTGACGGCCGGGGTAAAGCTGGCGGTCACATCCGGAGTGAAGTGATAAGCAGGTTTCTCGCCAGTGCCGAGCACTTTGTCGGCGATCAGGGCGCGGTCGATGGTGTAGGAGAGCGCCTTGCGCACCCGCACATCGTTCAGTGGTGCCTGACGGGTATTGAAAGCGTAGTAGTAGGTACCGAGCTGATCCGGGGTGTAGACCTCATTCGGGATCTGCTGCTTCAGCTTGTCGTACTGCTCCTTGGGGAAGGATTCGGTGATATGCAGATCGCCCGCCAGATAGCGGTTGGTCGCCGCGCTCTCCTGATTGATCGGCATGAAGATCACCTTGGTCAATACGGTATGGGCCCGATCCCAGTAATAAGGGTTGGGGGTCAGCTCCAGCTTCTCGTTGACCACCCGGTTGTTCAGCACAAAGGCACCGTTGCCCACCAGTTTGCCGGGTTGGGTCCACTGGTTGCCGTACTGCTCGATGCTGGCCTGATGGAGCGGCGACAGGCTGGGGTGGCTCAGCAGGTTCAGGAAGTAGGGCACCGGCTGGGAGAGGGTCACTTGCAGGGTGTGATCATCGAGGGCCTTGACCCCCAGCTCGCTGGCAGGCAATTTGCCAGCCACGATCTCGTCCACCTTGTCGAAACGGGCCAGTTGGGCAAACCAGGCGAAGGTGGCCGCCTCTTTCGGGTCGACCAGCTTGCGCCAGCCGTAGACGAAGTCGCCGGCCTTGACCGGATCGCCGTTGGACCAGCGCGCATCCGGGCGCAGATGGAAGGTAAAGAACTGGTTGCCCTTGTTCTCCCAGCTGGCCGCCACCCCGGCAACCGGTTTGCCATCCGGCCCCTGGGTCAGCAGCCCCTCGAACAGATCCCGCAGTACCTGCAACTCCGGCAGGCCGACCAGCTTGAGAGGGCTCAGGCTCGCAGGTTCATCCTTGAGGTGGCGAACGACAATCTGCTCGGCGGCGAGTTGTGTTCCGGCGGGAATATCGGCAGCCTGGACAGCAGCACAGCCCAGCAGGGCCAGCAAGGGGCTCCATCCTTTCATGGGTCGGATCCTTCAAATAGTGTGAAGCGGGGAGAAAACTCGGCGAGAAAATATCGCCGACAGATGGGAAATCATGATATCCCGTTTGCTGGTCTGACCGCCAGCATTCGACTCTCACTCCCAATCGGGGTAGAAGAGCGTTCCCGGCGTCTGTGCAGTTCAATGTGGTGAGGAGTGTCAAACGATGAAAGCATGGTTATTGCTGGCCTGTGTGTTGAGCCAGGGTGCCTGGGCGTTGGCCCCGTGCCAGAGCGACACGGCGGTGGGCAACTGGTGCGAGATCGGCATCGATGCCTTGCACCCGACTCAGGGAGGCGTCGGCCAGATCCAGGTCGATGAGACCCAGGCCACATTGGCGGGCATGAGCGCAAAGCAGCTCGACAAGTTGATGAAAAAGAAAGAGATCCCCGTGGTAATTGCGCCGGATGGCAGTTACTGGCTGGTGGACAGACACCATCTCACCAAGGCGCTGTGGCAGCAGGGCGTCAAGGATGCCCGGGTCAAGGTGATTGGCCGCCTGCAGGACAAGGCCAACTTCTGGAGCCAGATGCAGAACAACCACTGGGCCTGGCTCAAGGATGAGAAGGGGCAGCCGCTGACCCCGGAGCAGTTGCCGAGCAGTATCGACAAGCTGCCTGATTACCCCTATCGCACCCTCGCCGGACTGCTGCAGAATGCGGGCTACTTTCGCAAAGATAAACAGGTCTATTTCGTCGAGTTTGCCTGGGCCAGCTGGCTCGGCAAGCAGATGCAGTGGATGCCGGTGGACAGCGCCAATCTGGCGGCCCGCCTGCAACAGGCCAAACGGCTCGCCTGCGGCAGCGATGCCAAGGATCTACCCGGTTATCCCGGCAAGCAGTGCAGCCTCAACCAGTCCAAAAGCGCGCAGTGAGTGGGTGTGCGATGACGGCATCCAGAGTATGCCGGAGATAAAAGAGGGCGACCCCGGGGTCGCCCTTATGCTGTCAGCTTGCTACTGCTGGCTGGCGGTGGTCACCCATGGCACACCACCCAGCGGGCAGCAGCCTGTTCAAGCAGGGCGACGTCACCTTGCTGGATCAGCGGTAGCAGATCGTTGACCTGTTGATCCCGCCAATCCCACCAAGCGAGGGCCTGTAGCCGGGCAATTTCCTCCTCGCCAAAGCGCATTCGCACCACCCTGGCCGGGGTACCCGCCACCATGGCATAGGGCGGCACATCCTGATTGACCAACGAGCGGGCGGCGATGATGGCGCCATCGCCGATGGTGACACCGGGCATGATCATCGCCTCCATGCCGATCCAGACATCGTTGCCGATGCGGGTATCACCTGCGGGGTGGTAGCTGCGCTTGAGCGCCGCCAGATCGGCGAACGGATAGGTGCTGATGAAGGCCGTGTTGTGGGTGTGGTTGCCCCCCATGATGATCTTTACCCCGGCGGCAATTTGCACATAGTCGCCGATATGGAGCCGGTCGATATGCCAGAGCGGCTCCCAGCCGGTTTCCGGGCTGCGGCTGAAGGGATCGCCATGGAGGTAGCGCACCGCCACCTCTTCGAAGGGGCCATCCCAGGCACCCGAGTAGTAGCTGTGCTGCCCTTTGAGGCAGATATTGGGGTTGGTCACCGTCAGGTGCAGGTATTCGACCTGCGACCAGTGTTGGCAGGTGCTCATATTGGTACTCCTTTGCTGAATGGATCGGATGGGTTGCGTTCGCTTGAGCGCAGCTAATAGATCCAGACCAGCATGCGGGGCACGCAGAGCAGGGAGCAGCCCAGCATCTGCGGGAGGCGTGGTCGCATTGTGGTGTGCTCCAAAGGAGGGAGGAGGGGCACGATCATAAGGTCGGATGCCGGATTTGCCAAGGTTGCGCAAAGATCCTGCACTAACCCTCTGGTTGATATTTATTCTCAATTAGCCATGATAACACTCCCACCATGACGGACTCGGGAGAGCGAGATGACACCGCAAAGTTGGCAACGATACATGCTGGAGGCGGAGCGTGCCTGGCAGGCCGGTTCGCTGGGGGCGGCGATCTGCTTTTATCAGCAGGCGCTGGGAGATGTTTACCAGATGACCCAGGTCGAGTTGACCGAGCTGGCCACCATGCGGGTCGCCACCTGTCACCGGCTGGCCGACTTCTGGCGGGCGATGGATGAGCCGACTTACGAGCTGCGCTACCTGAAGCTTGCCTCCGAGCTGGTGACGGCGCTGGTGCCGCAGTGCCCCAACCGGGAGTGCGAGGCACTGATCAGCGAGCTGGGTTGCTGTCGCGGAGCCCTGCTCGCCTTTCTCAAGCGTCACCCCAATCCGGAAATTGCCCGGCTGATCCAGCTGCAGGACAAGGTGCAGGGCTGCGAGCTGATCGGCCGTTTTCGACTCAACTGAACGGATGTGGGCGCGGCTCAGCCCCGCCGTTTGAGTTTCTGGGCGATGCGCTGCTGCGCCTCTTCCCCTTGCAGTGCCTGGGCGAAGGCGCGCGCCTCCAGATCGATGACAAAGTGCACCGCCTGTTTGAGCTCCTGTTTCAGCAGCGCCTTGCTCTTTTGTAGCGCTCTGGGCGGTTTGGCCGCCAGCTTCAGCCCCTGCTCGCGGGCAAAGGAGAGCACTCCATCGGCCGCCACCACCTTGTTGGCCAGCCCGAGACGTAGCGCCTCCTCGGCATCCATCGCCTCGGCCAGCAGCAACAGCTCTGCCGCCTTGAGGTGTCCCACCAGACGCGGCAGCAGCAGGCTGGAGGCGAACTCCGGCACCAGCCCCAGCTCGACAAAGGGAAGCTGCAAGCGGGCGTTATCCGCCAGATAGACCAGATCGCAATGCAGCAGAATGGTGGTGCCAATCCCCACAGCCGGGCCGGCAACGGCGGCGATCACGGGTTTGGGGAAGTCGGCCAGGGTGTGGAGGAGCTGCAGTATGGGATCGTCGGGCTCCAGCGAGCTCTTGCCCATAAAGTCGGCCAGATCATTGCCCGCGGTAAAGCAATCTTGCTGCCCCTGCAACAGCAGGACATGCACCTCCTCATCGGCTGCCGCCTCTCGCAGCGCTGCCACCAGTTGCTTATAGAGCTCGGTATTGAGGGCGTTGCGCTTGTCGGGGCGGTTGAGGGTCAGGGTGAGCAAGCCATCCTGCTGCTCGGCAATGAGAATGGGGGTCATGTCTAAATCCTTGTTATTGAAAGGTGCAAAAAAGGTTGCTGCTGGGGTAACCTTGGCGCCGTTTAACAACATCATAAAAGGATTTCAACCATGTTTAAACGTACGTTTTATTCTCTGCTGGTTCTGGGTATGACGGCGCCTGCACTGGCTAAGGTCGAGGCTGTCGACGGCTATGTGCGCCTGTTGCCACCGGGCTCCCCCAACACTGCCGCCTTTATGGTGCTGAAGAATGACGCCGACCAGCCGGTCAAGCTGGTGGCGGCGGCTTCTGCTGCGGCCGGGCGTGCCGAGCTGCACACCCACCTGCACGAAAATGGCGTGATGAAGATGCGTCAGGTCGAGAATATCGAGATCCCGGCCAAGGGCGAAGCTGTGCTGAAACCGGGCAGCCTGCACATCATGCTGTTCGAGGTGGGTACGCTCTCCGAGCAGACTCCTTTCCCGCTCACCCTCACCATGGATGATGGTCAGAAGCTGGAGCTGTCACTGCCGGTGAAGCCGATTGAGCCGATGGCAGAGATGAAGCATATGAAGCATATGAAGCACTGACATTTGTCGTCGTTTGTTCAGGATTGACGCTGGGTATTTTGGCTGCACCGAGTAAAATAGTGCTCTTTTCCATGTATGCAAGAGGAAGTGACGTAATGAAAAAGACGCTGATTGCCGGTTTTGTGCTGGCTCTGTGCAGCCAGAGTGCCATGGCCGCTGACGACTGGCGTTTTGCCGCCGGTGCCGACGTATGGGCCGCCAAGGGCAGTGGTCAGGCTTATGGTACCAGTGCTGATGGCAGCTATGACGACAGCTACAACTGGAACGGCTATCTGCAACTGGAACACGGCATCATCTTCCTGCCGAACGCCAAGTTTGAAGTCTCCGATTTCAGCACCTCCGGCGGCAACTTCAAAAACGATCTGACCGCCTACGATCTGAGCCTCTACTACCGTCTGTTCAACAACGATCTGTTCAAGATCGATCTGGGTATGACCGGCCGTCACTACGATGGCGAGCAGGTCTACTTCGGTCGCAAGGGTTATGACGAAGATACCCTGATGGCCTATGCCGGCAGCGAAGTGAAGATCCCGGGCACCGGCATCGCCTTCTTCGGCGATCTGCGTACTCACGATGCGGACAACTATGACTACCGTCTGGGTGGTTCCTACAAGTTCTCCTCCATGCCGATCAAGCTGCGTGCCGGCTGGCGTGAAGCCAAGGTCGACTTCGCCAATATCGACCAGTCTGTTGATGGCTGGTTCATGGGCGGCGAATTCACTTTCTAATCTGACCGTCGACTGACGACGAGGGGCGATAATGGGCCACATCATAGTGACAGGTGCCGGTTCTGGTCTCGGCCGGGCGCTGACCATCGGACTGGTTGAGCGGGGCCATCAGGTCTCCATGATGGGGCGCCGTTATCAGCGACTGCAGGAGCAGGAACAACTGCTCGGCAGCGCGGTGATCGGCATCGCTGCCGATCTGGCGCACCATGAAGAGGTCGACGTCGCCTTCGCCGCTGCGGTGGAGTGGGGCGGGCAGCCCGACATGGTGATCCACTGCGCCGGGGTGGGCGAGTTTGGCCCGGTCGGTGTCTACACCGCCGAGCAGATCCGCCGGGTGGTGGAGAGCAATCTCATCTCCACCATTCTGGTGGCTCAGCAGACGGTGCGGCTTATCGGTGAGAAAGGCGGAGTGTTGGCCAATGTGCTCTCCTCCGCCGCTCAGGTGGGCAAGGCTAACGAGAGCCTCTACTGCGCCTCCAAATGGGGGATGCGCGGCTTTCTCGAATCCTTGCGTGCCGAGCTGAAAGGCTCGCCACTGCGGCTGGTCAACCTCTACCCGAGCGGGATCCGCAGCGAATTCTGGGACAACTCGGATCACGTGGACCCGAGTGGCTTCATGACCCCGGAAGATGCGGCGGCCTATATGCTCGACGCACTGGAAGCCAGAAGCAGCTGCCACGTGACCGACCTCTTTATTGGTCGCAATCCCTGAGGCGAAACCCGCCATCCGGTTGCCGTCGTCAGAATACGGAAACAAAAAGCGCGCCAAATGGCGCGCTTTTTTATATCGGGAAGAGGGCGGAATTAACGGCCCAGCTTGGCCTTGAGCATGGCGATGATGTCGCTGATGGCCACTTCCTGCTTCTCGCCGGTGCGGCGGCACTTGTACTCCACCACGCCGTTGTCCAGACCGCGATCGCCGATGACGATGGCGTGCGGGATGCCCAGCAGCTCCATGTCGGCGAACATTACGCCCGGGCGCTCTTTACGGTCGTCGAACAGCACGTCCACACCGGCCGCTTTCAGCTCGGCGTAGAACTGTTGTGCCTGCTCGGCCACGCGCTCGGACTTGTGCATGTTCATCGGCACGATGGCCACTTCGAACGGAGCGATGGCGTCCGGCCAGATGATGCCGTACTGGTCGTTGTTCTGCTCGATGGCAGCGGCCACCAGACGGGAAACCCCGATCCCGTAGCAACCCATCTCCATGGTGACGGACTTGCCAGCTTCGTTCAGCACGCTCGCCTTCATTGCTTCGGAGTACTTGGTACCCAGCTGGAAGATGTGGCCCACTTCGATACCGCGCTTGAGCAGCAGCTTGCCCTGGCCGCACGGGCTCGGGTCGCCTTCCACCACGTTGCGCAGGTCGGCAACTTCGTAAGCGGTGATGTCGCGATCCCAGTTGGCACCGGTCAGGTGGAAGCCGGTTTCGTTGGCGCCGCAGACGAAGTCCGCCAGATGGGCAGCGCTGCGATCGACGATGATGCGACCGGCAAAGCCGACCGGGCCGATGGAGCCTGCGTCGCAACCGGCGGCAGCTTTGATCTGCTCGTCGTTGGCGAAGGTCAGCGGGTTAGCCACGCCAGCCAGTTTCTCTGCCTTGATTTCGTTCAGCTCGTGGTCGCCACGCAGTACCAGCGCAATAACGGCCTGCTTGCCGTGCTCATCTTCCTCTGCCAGTACCAGCAGGGTTTTGGCGATGGCGGTCGGTGCCACGTTCAGGAAAGCGGCCACTTCGTCGATGGTGTGAACATTCGGGGTGGCAACCTTGCTCAGGGCTGCGGTGGCGGCAGGGCGCTCACCAGCCGGTGCCAGTGCTTCGGCCATCTCGATGTTGGCGGCGTAATCGGAGCTGTCGGAGAAGGCGATCAAGTCTTCACCGCTCTCGGCCAGCACCTGGAATTCGTGGGAACCGGTACCACCGATGGAGCCGGTATCGGCCTGCACCGGACGGAAGTTCAGACCCATGCGGGTGAACGCCTTGCAGTAGGCGGCGTGCATCTTCTCGTAGGTATCGACCAGAGATTCTTTGTCGATGTGGAAGGAGTAGGCATCCTTCATCAGGAATTCGCGGCCGCGCATCACGCCGAAACGGGGGCGCACTTCGTCGCGGAATTTGGTCTGGATCTGGTAGAGGTTGAGCGGCAGCTGCTTGTAGCTGTTCACTTCGTAACGTACCAGCGCAGTGATTACCTCTTCGTGGGTCGGGCCCAGCACGAAGGGGCGGTTGTGACGGTCGGTCAGGCGGCACAGCTCGGGACCGTAGTCATCCCAGCGGCCGGACTCCTGCCACAGCTCGGCGGGTTGTACCACCGGCATGGAGACTTCGACGGCACCAGCATTGTTCATCTCTTCGCGAACAATGTTCTCGATTTTCTTCAGTACCCGCAGACCGGTTGGCAACCAGGCATACATGCCGGAGGCCAGTTTACGGATCATCCCGGCGCGCAGCATCAGCTGGTGGCTGACAACTTCAGCGTCGGAGGGGGTTTCCTTGAGAGTGGAAAGCAGATATTGGCTGGTACGCATCGCGGTAGACCTTAGCTAGAACGGGCGCGGGGCCCAGGATAATTTCAAGGGCGGAATTTTAACAGGCTGGGCGTTATGGCCCAAGGGCTAAATTTGCCGCAACCCGAAAGGTGGCCACGCTCGGCAGATGGTCAGGGCAATGACCATTGCAACAAGCAGGCTTTTTATGCCTGCAATTTGGCCGGATCTCCGCTAAACTCTGCCACCTTTTCTCGATGGGCATGGCTCTGCCGCGTTCATCACCCCCCATTTTTAGTACTTTTGGAGCCGCTCATGCCGTTAGTGGGACATCAACACCAGATCGAGATCCTGGAACTGACCGACAAAGGAGATGGCAAAGGACGCCTGTTCGATCGCCCCCTGTTTGTCGAAGGTCTGCTGCCCGGTGAGCAGGCGCTGGTGGAGCTGACCGAGGTCAAGCCGAACTATCTGCACGGCAAGGTTGCCGAGCTGCTCCAGCCCTCTGCCGATCGGGTTGCCGATTTCTGCCCCAACACCGAGTGTGGTGGCTGTCAGGTTCGTCCGCTGGCCTATCCGGCCCAGCTCAAGCTCAAGCAGGCACTGGTGCAGAGCGCACTGGAGCAGGCCGGGCTGGGTGACACCCCGGTCAAGGATATCCTTGGCATGGAAAGCCCGTTCGCCTATCGCAACAAGGCGCAATATGCGGTGCGTGGCTGTGACGCCGGTGCCGAGATCGGTTTTTATCGCAAGCACTCCCACGATCTCATCACCGCCGATGACTGTGCGGTGCAGGATCCGCTGCACGTTGAGCTCAACGCCCGGGTGCGCAACTGGATGCGCGAGCACGACATCGCCGCCTATGACGAAGTAAACCACAGCGGCTGCGTGCGCAACCTGATGACCCGCAAGGGCTTCAAGAGCGGTGAGCTGATGGTAGTGCTGGTCACTTTGGGCGAGGAGTTACCGTTCGAAGCCGAGCTGCTTGCAGCCCTGAGCGATCTGCCGGTCACTACCCTGGTGCAGAACATCAACAACGAGCGCACCAACCGCATTCTGGGCGCGACCAACCGGGTGCTGCTCGGCGAAGGGGTGATCCGCGACAAGATCCACGAACTCGAGTTCGAGATCTCGCCGCTCTCCTTCTTCCAGAACAACCCGACCCAGACCGATGTGCTCTACTCCAGCGCCCTTGAGTATGCCGAGCTGACCGGTAACGAGACGGTGTTCGACATCTATTGCGGTATCGGCACCATCTCCCTGTTCCTGGCTGGCAAGGCCGCCAAGGTGGTGGGGATCGAGTCGGTGGAGAGCGCCATCAGCGATGCCCGTCGCAATGCCGCCCTCAACGGCATCGAGCACACCGAATTCCACGTCGGCAAGGCCGAGCAGCTGATGCCCGAGCTGCACGCCCAAGGAGTGACCGCTGACGTGGTAGTGATGGACCCGCCGCGCAAAGGCTGTGACAAAGCGGTGCTGCAGACCCTAGTCGCCATGGCGCCCCGTCGTCTGGTCTATGTCTCCTGCAACCCGCAGACCCTGGCCCGCGATCTTGCCTGGCTGGTCAAGCAGGGCTTCGTGCTGGACGAGGTGCAACCGGTCGATATGTTCCCGCACTCCATGCATGTGGAAGCGGTTGCCCGCCTGAGCTTGCCAGCGAAAGCGTAATCGGACATTGGCGCGGAGCGATTGACATGTTCCTCCTCCACGCCATGCACGTCGAAGCTGTCGCTCGCCTGAGCCTGCCCGCCAAGGCATAAGTCGCCCCCGACTCTTGCNCGTTTTTTCTATCTGATGCTTGCAGGTTGGTGTGCTCAACCCTGCTTGCGCACCTCGGCGGCGATCTGGTCGAGCAGCTGTTGCCAGCCCTGACCCAGCTCGTTCACCAGTGCGTTGTAGCCATCGGCTGGCAGTACTCGCTCCTGACGGAAGGGGGCATCGCGCAGCACGGTGCCATCTTCCGCCAGCAGGCGCCAGCGGCCGCTCAGCACGGCGCTGCCGTCATGACGGCCCTGAAAGCGCTCCACCAGAATGGTCAGCACCGGCCCCTTGCGGGCGCCATCCTGCCGTACCACCCAGCCCGGCAGGCGGGTGGAGAGGCCATTGAGGGTGAGCTGGTTGAGTTGATCGTCCAGCGCACCGGCCCAGCGATGGTACTCGGTGAAGTGCAGCTCTTGCCCTTCCAGCTGATAGACCAGACTGATCCGGTCGAGCTGGCTGGCCAGCGCCACCGGGCGCAGCACCAGCTGGTGCTGCGGTTGGGCCGGGGCCGTTACGGGTTGCTGGTTGTCGGCATCGAGCGAGTAGTAGTGCAGGCTTGGTTGGCTGCTGCAACCCGCCAGCAGGCCCAGCAGGGCCAGCGTCAGGATCTCTCTTTTCATTGTTTGCCTCGCTTGGGCTCAGGGTCCGATGGATGCGCGCGATCGAAGATCAGCGAGCTGGGCTGCTCGTTGAGGGAGTGCACCAGCGGCTGCAGTTCGCGCATCAACTGATTGAGGGTCTGCACCGACTGGCGCAGGTCCTGATTGGTCTGCGACTGGGCATCATAGGCCTGCAAGGTCTCCTGCAACTGCTTGAGGCTCTCGTTGAGCGAGGCCGGCAGCTGCTGGGTGGAATCCTTGGCAGTGAGCTTGTTCAGGTTGGCGCTAACTGCACTGATGTTCTTCAGGGTGCCATCCAGGGTGGTGAGTGACCCGTTGACCTTGGTCAGGGTGGTCGCCATGTCCATGTCGACAAACTTGTCTAGGATGAGGTTCACCTTGCGCTCGATCTGATCCAGCCCGCCCTGCACGGTGGGGAAGACCTGATAACCGGCCAGCTTGGCCTGCTCGAAACGTGGCGCGTCCGGATAGAAGTTGAGATCGATGATCTTGCCGCCGGTCAGCAGGCTCGAGGTCTTGAGGCTGGCACGCAACCCCTCCTTGAACTGCTTGCCGAACAGGGCGCGCCACTGATCCTTCTCCGCCTTGGCATAGCGGTGGGAGAGGCGTTGCACCTCGATGCGGGCCAGCACTGGTATCTGGCGGCTCTTGAAGATCTGCACGCCCTTGTCCTCGATGAGGTAGGGGGCGGAGATGACGGTACCGACCCGAATGCCGCGATACTGCACCGCCGCGCCCGGGTGCAGGCCACCCACGTTGTCATCGAACAGGAAGACGTAGTCGATGAACTGATCCAGACTACCGGCCAGCACGCTCGCCTCATCCTGGAACAGGGTGAACCCTTCCATCTGTTTGACCGGCTCGCCAGGCGCCCAGCCGGGTGGCAGACCCATGGTAATGCCGCCATCGATCAGGCTCTCCAGCGAATCCATCTTCACCTTCATCCCCTCGCTGCTCATGGAGACCTCGAAGCCCGGGGTCATCCAGAAGCGGGAGTTGCTGCTCACCAGAATGTCATAGGGGGCGTGGATGAAGATTTGATACTGCATCTCGCTCTTTTCCGGCAGGAACTTCGCCTCTTCCACCTGACCTATGGTGAAGCCCTGATAGTTGATGGGGGAGCCTTCCCCGAGCGCGCGGGTGTCGCGACTGCTGAGGGTGAGACGCAGCCCCTTGGCATCGAGGGAGGCGAGCGGCGGTTTGTCGAGCATAGCGTATTCGTCCCGCGCCCGACCTTTCTTGCCGGGGGCGAGCTCGATATAGGCGCCGGAGAGCAGGGTGCTCAGACCCGATACCCCTTCACGGCCTACTCTGGGCTTGACCACCCAGAACTGGCTGTCACCGCGCAGCATGCCGGAGGCGGCATTGGTCAGCCGTCCTTTCAGCACGGCATGGCTGTAGTCATCGCTCAGCTCGACGGCCTCGATGCGGCCGACGTCCACTTCGCGGGAACGGATCACCGTCTTGCCGGCGACTATGCCCTCGGCAGTGGCGACTGTCAGGGTGAAACTGGGGCCCTGGGAGTACCAGTGCTGGAACAGCATCCAGAGACCGATGAACAGCGCCAGCAGGGGTACCATCCAGATTGCGGCGGCAGAGCTCAGAAAGTCAGAGCCCGGTTTCCACCTTTTTTTACGCTCACTCACGTTCGCGTTCTCCTTGTTGTAAATCCCAGATCAGGCGGGAGTCGAAACTCATGGCGGCGACCATGGTGATCAGCACCACACCTGCAAATGCGACGGCCGCAGGGCCGGGGTAGATGGTCATCAGATTGTCGAGCCGGATCAGGCCCGCCAGAATGGCCACCACGAAGACGTCGATCATCGACCAGCGTCCGACAAATTCGGTCATGCGATAGAGTTTGAGCTTGCCGAGGGGGGAGGTGACATTGCCGCGCTGCACCATATAGCAAAGCCAGAATAGCGCCAGTATTTTCACCAGCGGCACCACCACGCTGGCGAAAAAGATCACCACCGCTATGGGGTAGGAGCCCATGGCCCAGAGCAGCACCACACCGCCAAGGATGGTGGAGGGGCTGTCATCACCGAGAAACACCGTATCCATGATGGGATAGACGTTGGCCGGAATGTAGAGAATGGCGGAGGTAAACAGCAGCGCCCAGGTACGGTTCAGGCCGCCCGGCTTGCGGGCATGCAGCTTGCCGCCGCAGCGGGAGCAACTGTGGCTGCCCACCTCGCTCAGAGCGCCACAGATATGGCAGCCCACCAGGCCGGACTCCAGCGCGCCCGCTTCCGGGTCGATCTCCCGCGCCTCGGTAGGGCCGAACAGCCGCTGCCACAGCCACATCTGATCCAGTGAGGAGATCATCTTGATGAGCAGCACCGTGTAACCGACGAAAGCCCAGAATGACAGCCCCATCTTGATGTCGGCCATCCCCATCAGCTTGACCAGCGAGATGAGCACCCCCACCAGAAAGACATCCACCATCAGCCAGGGTTTGATCCGGCAGAGCAGACGGCCTAGGGAGCGCAGGGCATTGCTGTGCAGATCTTTATCGACTCGCCACAGCACCAGCATGATGGATCCCATATAGACCAGTGGCAGGCCGATCAGGGTCAGGCTCAGCACCGCGCCGAGAAACAGATAGCCCTCATCCACCAGGGTGGTGATGCTCTGCAAAAAGGTCATCTCCTGGCCCACCCCTTTGGCCGAGAAGGACATAAAGGTAAAGGCATTGGCGAGCACGAACATGATAAGTGCCGCGAACCCGTAGGAGATCGGCCGCAACTCCTGCTGTGGCAGGTGGCGACTCAGGGTGTGTCCGCAACGGGGGCAGCAGCTGGCCTGTCCCACCTCGAGCGGTGTGGCCGATATCAGCAGGTCACACTCTTCGCAGGCAGTGGCATCATGGACATAGGTGGTGTGGTGTTGGTGTGAAACCGGATGCAAGATAAAACCCCAGATAAGGCCCGTGGTAGAGCCAGAGCTGGCGATTATCGCAGTTGTGCTGGTCAGCGACCAGCCCCCGGAGGCCGCTATTGCTGGCGGGAGTGAGAATGACTTTGACAAGCCAGTGCCCATTTAGCACAATCAAACGCCACTTTTTTTCCGCGGGACAATAATTTATGACAACTGAATCCCCCAGCTACTCCACGATTGAGCAAGCCTTCTCCCTCGGGAACGGGCAAGATTCTGCCCTCAACTGGTTGCGCAAGAACCGCAGTCAGGTCGCTATTTTTCTGGTGAGCGGCATCAAGCTGGAAGGCACCATCAGCGGGTTCGACCAGTACAGCGTGCTGCTGACCGATGCTCATGGTAACCAGCAGCTGGTCTACAAGGCCAAGATCTCCACCATCGCCATGCACACCGGCCGTCCGCAGGTGAATATCCAGCGCGCGCGCAAGCCGCGTGTCTCCATGGCGCCGCGCCCCCACGGTGCGCCGGGTCGTTATGACGACAATCAGGGCGGCGGCAACAACGAGTAATCGTATGCCCCGCACGCCCCGTTGATGCGCCCTGCGTCAGCGACTGACGGAACCTGCTCTCATTTTCATTCATGTCCCGTATGAGAGCCGGTTCCGGTTATCGCCCCTTGCAGGGCGATATTTTTTTCCGCACTACGCCGTTATGCCGACCGGTTTGCCCTCTTTGACCATGCAGGTCTGCATACCCGCCGCTTCTCCGGCCTGTACCCCGATACCGGTATCTTCAAACACCAGACAGCCTGATGGCTCGACCCCCAGCTTGCTGGCGACCAGCAGGAAGGTGTCCGGATTGGGCTTGTGCAGCTCCACATCGTCTGCGGTGACCACCACAGAGAAGTAGCGATCCAGCCCGGTGTTGCGCAGCACCGCCTCGGCATTTATGCGCGGCGAGCCGGTGCCAATCCCCATCGGGATGACGCCATGATAGCGCTCGACCAGCGCCTGCATGGCCGGAAAGACGGTCGCCTTGTGCAGGTTGGCCACATAGTGGGCGGTCTTGCAGCGGGTGACTTCGATCGGATCGAGGGGGATCTGCTGCTCCTGTGCCACCAGCAGGGCTATCTTGCGGCTCGGCATGCCACCCAGTTCATAGAACCAGTCGGCGTCGAAGTGAAAGCCAAACTCGCGGGCGGTATGTTCCCAGGCGGCGAGGTGCAGCGGCATGGAGTCGACCAGGGTGCCATCAAGGTCAAAGACCAGGCCTTGGAATCCGGAAAGCGTCATGGTGCGGGTCAGTCTCTGAAAAAAGGGAACCCATTCTAGCCAGTGGCTCCCCGCCTCGCCATCACCTAGCTGGTGAGAAACGCTTGCCCCCACATTTGTGACTGAAAATAGACGGGGGTGAGCTGGGCCGGATCGAGTTGATATTTGGGGGCAAGCTGTTCCAGCAGGGCCCAGTTGCCCTGTTCATAGGTGCTGACCAGCTGAAACAGATGAAAGAGTGGCCCTTCGTGCAGTTCGATGGCGCGCTGCACGCTCTTGGGCAGGTGGGCCATCAGCGGCTCCGACAGCAGGGAGCCATCGAGCACCAGTCCTACCAGAAAGGCCCAGCTGGCCTCCGCTTTACCCAGCGCCGTGAGAGCAATCAACTCGCAGAAGCGGCCGCGGGCGATGGCCATGCGGGTGCAGGCCTCCGGCATGTGCTGGCTCACCCGGGCCAGACCGTTGATCAGCACGAACTTGCGGATCTCCTGCTCCCCCAGATAGGAGAGGGCGCGGGGTACCGAGGTGATGGGGGCGGCATGATCGAAGCCGGGGGCGTTGACGTAGGTGAGCAGCAGGCCGGGCAGCCAGGCATCCTGCTCCAGCAGGCGGGCTACCTGGGCGAAGGAGAACTCCTCGTGGCAGATGAGCTGGAGGATCTGCTGCACCAGCGCCATATCGGGCTGGTTGGCCCGCTGATTAACCAGCTCCGGACGGGCGAGAAAGCCGCCGGCAAAGAAGTCGACCCCCGCCTCCCGCAGCGGGAGAAAATCCGCCCAGGTTTCGATGTTCAGCGCCATCCGCTTGTGCTCGGTGGGCTGGCAGATCCCCTCTTCTCCCATCCAGTACACTAGCAAGCGGCTGGCGCCGAGCCAGCGCGGATCCCGGTTGGCGCCATGCACCGCCAGTCTGCGCCGGCTGTCACGCCACTGCTCCAGCACCGGGAACGAGTTGGGCTGGCGTTCGCTGGAGGCTTCAACCAGCGGGATCGCGTCCTGATCCAGCAGCAGGGGACGCTGTTCATCGAGCTGTTCGTGGGTGAAGGGCACCAGATATTGACGCCCCTGCGCCAGCAGGCGGCAATGTTGCGCCAGTGAAGGCCATTCGACCGGTGAACTGAGCTGATAGTCGATGCCGTAGGCCACCAGAGCCAGGCGACGATTGAAGATGGGGTAGCGACGCAACAGCATGGGATCACCGATAGGCCAGAGTGCGGGCCCTCCCTTGTGACTTGGCGTGGTAGAGCGCCTGGTCAGCCTGTTCGGTCAGGGTCTGCCATGCTCCGTCCAGGGAGGGAACCAGATAGCTAAAGCCTATGCTAACCGTAATGAAATCAGCAACCCGCGAGGCGGGATGGGGCATTTTCAAGCGGGCAAGACCATCGTGGATCCGCCCGGCCAGCTGTTCGGCCTCACCGGGTTGCGGGGCGCAGAGCAGAATGACGAACTCCTCCCCGCCGTAACGGGCGACCAGATTGGTGCAGCGTCGCTCTGCATCCCGCAGCACATGGGCCACCTGTTGCAGGCAGAGATCCCCCTTGGCATGGCCGAAGTGGTCGTTGTAGGCCTTGAACTCGTCGACGTCGATCATCAATACCGCCAGCAGGTTCTGGGTGCGTCGTGCCCACTCCCACTCCCGCTGCATGGTGATGTCCCACTGGCGCCGGTTGGCGATGCCGGTGAGGGGATCTTCCAGCGACAGCAGGGAGAGGCGGTGATTGGCCTCCTCCAGCGCACGGTTGGTCTCGGCCAGCTGCATGGTGCGCTCGGCGACCCTGGCCTCCAGCTGGCGGTTGAGGGTTTCCAGCTGCTCCTGGGTGCGCTGGCGGATCAGCAGTTGCGACAGGATGGCGGCGTACTGTTTGAAGATCTCGCTCTGATAGGCCTTGAGCGGCCGGTGCCAGAGCAGGTTGTCGGCGGCGATCCAGCCGATGGGGGTGGTGCCATCCCATAGCGATACCATGGCGTTCCAGCCACGGCCCACCTGCTGCTTCTCGTAGTAGAGGGGGGTATCTTCCATCACCAGTACGTAGTCCTTGCGCCTGAGCGCCTCTTGCACCGTGGGGTGATCCGGAATGGGGCTGATGAAGTTCTGTTCATCCATCAGCTCGCCCTCTTCGCTGGTGCCCCAGGTGCCGCGCATGGTCTTGCCATCGGGTTCGATCAGGAAGATGGCGACCCGATCGAACTGCAGCTCCTTGCGGGCCAGCAGCACGGCATCCCGCAGCAGATCGTTCTCGCTGCGACTGCGGGAGAGGGTGACGCTGACCATGTGCAGCGCCTGCAACATGGTGAGGAAGGAGCCCTGCAGTGCCTGACTCTGTACCAGATCGGTCTGGGTATGGAGCCGCTGGTCCCGCTCCTGATTGACCTGGCTGGAGAGCAGGTGATTGCTGAGCTCGGCCGTCAGATAGTGGATAAGGAGCTGGATGCCCTGACGCTGGTGGGAGGAGAGGCGATCGATGCGACGGCGGGTCTCCAGATAGATGACCCCTTCCAGTTTCATGTGACGCTTGAGAGGGAAACAGGCGCGTAACTGCGGCTGGGCGGGCTCCACATTTTCGCCGGGATCAGGCGGTGGTGGGAGCTGTTCGATCACCAGTTGTCCCTTCTCCATCGCCTTGTCGATCAGGTGGTGGGGCAGGGTCAGTTGACCGAGATGGGCGAGATCAAGCGTGGTCAGCCCCTGATCGAGCTGAAAACTGTAGAGCTGCGGTTCGGGGGCTTTCAGCCAGAGGTAGAGGCGTTCGGCATCGGTCTTTTCACGGATGGTGGCGAGGCTCACTTCGCATAACTGAGCAAAGTTGGTGAAGTGTTCCGGGTCCCATTCCTGCATACCAATATCCCTTGGATTGTACCCAAGCGAGTATAGACATATTTCTCCTTGATTAATATGTCAGAAAGGAGAGGCAGCGCACATAACGGTTGCTTTCAGCCCTGCTGGTGGAGACATTCACTGCGTTCTCTGCCAATCGTGGATAGAACTGTGTGCCATAACGGTATATATGGCAGCTTGTCGGGCGGGATACCGGGCAAAAAAGAGCCCGCACGATGGCGGGCTCTCGGCAGATCAGATGATTCTGCGTGGCTTATTCTGCCTTGGGGGCAGCCTCAGCGGGCGTTTCACTGCTATCGGCTGGCGCACTCTCGGCCGCTGGGGCTTCCGGTGCCGGGCCCGGCACCAACTCCACCGCCGGCTTGGCGATAAGGGAGCGGGTCTCTTCCACCGCTTCGGTCAGCTTCACCTCGATGATCTGGCCGAGCTCGTAGACCACCTCGGTCTTGTCCAGATAGACGCGGCCGTTGTCCCAGTTGCACTCCAGTCGATCCTTGTTGTCGAGAATATGGCGAGCAGGCAGGAAGACCACTGCGCCGTTCTCCTGCAGACGCAGCTTGAGACCGGCACGCATCACGTCGATGATCTCGGCGTTGAACACCTGATCGGTGCCAGCGGCGGCTTTCAGGTAACGGACATAGAGCCAGTCGCCGATGTCGCGCTCCACCATGCGGTGCAGGCGGCGGCAGGCGGTCAGGTGCTCGGTGAGCTCCTGACTCGGGCGCTCACCCGGGGTCTTGCCGGCGATGACCGCTTTGAGCAGACGATGGTTGACCATATCGCCGTATTTACGGATCGGGGAGGTCCAGGTGGCGTAAGCATCCAGACCCAGACCGTAATGGGCGCCCGGTTCGGAGGACATCAGCGCATAGCTTTGGAAGCGGCGGATCTTGCCATCCAGCCAGCGAGTGTCGAGGTTGTCGATCCAGCGGCGCAGGGCGCAGAAGCCGGAGAGGCTGGCGATCTCGTCGCGCTCGAACGGGGCTTCGGCGCTTTTCAGCAGGTCGATGGCGCCGTCGAGGGACTCTTCGTCAAAGCCGGTGTGAACGTTGAAGATACCGTAACCGACGCTCTTGCCCAGCACGCGACCGGCGCAGATGTTGGCGGCGATCATCGACTCTTCCACCATGCGGTTGGCGATGCGGCGCGGCTCGACGTGGATGGCCAGCACTTCGCCATTCTCGCCCAGCTCGAAGTCGTAGTCGGGACGATCCGGGAATACCAGCGCATGTTCGGTGCGCCACTTGATGCGCGCTTCGGTCATCGCCTTCATCAGTGGCAGCTGGGCCAGCACGTCGGCGTCGATGGCCAGCTCTTTGCCATGCTCCGCCCAGTCGGAGACGTCGTCATAGTTGAGACGGGCGTGGGAGCAGATGCGGGCGGCGAAGAACTCGGTCTCCTCCAGCAGCAGACCATCTTCGGCGATGAGCAGACGGGCGCACAGGGTGTTGCGCTCCTCGCCCTCCTTCAGGGAGCAGAGCTCGTCCGATAGGGTACGCGGGATCATCGGTACGTTGCGGCCCGGCATGTAGACGGTGAAGGCGCGCTGGGCGGCCTCCTTGTCCAGCTCGCTCCCTTCGGCCACATAGGCGGTCGGGTCGGCGATGGCAACCAGCAGCTCCCAGCCGTTATCCAGCTTGGTGATGGCCAGCGCATCGTCCATGTCCTTGGTTTTTGCGCCGTCGATGGTGAAGAAAGGCACCTTGGTCAGGTCACGGCGGGGCAGCTCCTCCTCTTCGATCACCTTCCACTCCGGCAGATCAGCCGGTTCGACCTGGGCCAGGTTGTGGCGCGCCAGCACCACCCACCAGGGCACGTTGTGATCTTCCTGTGCGGCGATCTTCTGGGTGATCTCGGCAGAGAAGTTGCCGTCAACCAGCGCATGGCGCTTGAGGGTGGCGACTACCCAGTCCCCTTCCTTGAACTCTTTCTCATCCAGACCCTTCTTGACGCGGGCCTTGATGGCATCCTTGATCAGCGGATGGTCGGCCACCACGTTGAGGCGGTCACGGAACATCTTGACCCGGGCCACGAAGCGGGTGACGGACTGCTCCAGCAGGGTATCCGGCTCGGCCACTTCCTTCTCTTTTTCGGTGCGGATCAGGGCGGTCACCCGGTCACCGTGCATCACCTTCTTCATGTAGGGAGGCGGCACGAAATAGCTGGTCTTCTCATCGACTTCCAGAAAGCCGAAGCCCCGGTCCGAGGCGCGGATCACACCCTCTTTCTTCGGGATGTTTTCGCGGATTTGTTGCTTGAGCTGGGCCAGCAGCGGATTGTCTTGGAACATAAGTGAGGAACCTGAAGTGAAAACCTGGGTGGAGACCTGATGAAGGATCGCCCAGCACTATACGTTTTTAGCCCTGCAAAGCCAAGGTGAATGGCCTGCTCAGCGTGGTTTCAACTGCGATCTGGCATGGTCGATAAGGCGTTGGGAGAGCTGCTTGTGAACCCCTTTTTCCAGTACCCAGCGGTGCCAGTAGAGGCGTTCCGTCAGGACGTGGTCGGGACTGAGGTTGAGTAGTGACCCGCCAGCCAGCTGGCCTCTTATCTGCAATTCGGGGATCAGGCAGTAGGCCAGCCCCTGTTCTGCCATGGCGACGAAGGCCTCTGACGAGTGGACCGTATGGCAGGGATAACCGCCCGGCTCCAGCCCGAAGCGTTCTCTCATAAAGCTCACATGCATGTCATCGCGCTGATCGAACGCCACCGCCGGTGCCTTGGCCAGCGCCTCACGGGTCAGGCCGCGAGGGAAGTGGCAGGCTACGAAGGCGGGGCTGGCGGTAAGCAGATAGTTCATCTCACCGAGCTCGTCGATGCAGCAACCCGCCAGCGGTTGGGGATGCAGGCTGACCGCACCAAAGGCCTGACCCTCGCGGACCTTGTCGAGGGTGCGGCTCTCGTCATCGACCAGCAGGTTGAGTTCGATGGGGTGCTGTTTCAACAAGGGGGCAATGGCGGGCAAAAACCAGGTGGCCAGGCTGTCGGCGTTGACGGCGATGCTGATCCGGATTGGCCCTTGTGGTTGGTCGGGGGTCAGCTCCCCCGCCAGTTCGAGCTCGAGCTGATGTACTTGCCGATAGTGGGCCAGCAGCTTCTGGCCGAGTGACGTGGCCTGCAGCGGCTGGCTGCGAATGAGTAGCGGCTCGGCAAACTGTTGCTCCAACTGCTTGACCCGCTGGGAGATGGCCGACTGGGTGATATGGAGCGACTTGGCCGCCCGATCGAAGTTCTGTTCCTGCAGTACCGCATCCAGCGCCCGCAGCAGTTTGTAGTCCAGCTCTTTCATCTTCTCCCCCTTCCGTTGCCCAAGGGCTGACTCTACGTCACTCGGCAGGGGACAACAATGGGCGGCGGAAGGGGCGTTGCGCTGTGATTTTTGACAGTAGTGGTCAGGCCATTGAGGGAGGATACTCTCTGGTGCCGCATGGAGTAGCCCTGCGCAGATCGTAGCGACATCTTTATCCCGGGTCTGTTTTCCCGGGATTTTTTATGAGTGAACTGCCAACACCGGTGACGGTTGCTGCAGTGGATAATGGCTGGTTTGATAATGGCCCAGCAGAGGTTGGGAGACCGCCTGCGCGAAGCGCTCATCCAGATGGAAGCGGATGCCAACGCCCCTTACCGCACCCAGATCGACCGCCTGCCGATGACCGAGCCGCTCGATGGGCAGGCCAAGTCGGCGGAAGATGCGCTCCACCGGCAGGCTGACGACGGCGACCAGCTCCCGGATCCCGTGGGCATGGGCGAAGGCATAGACCTCGCGGAAGATGACGCAAGTGAGTTCGCTGACGCCATTGCTCATGCGCGGTGCGCGCTGGGCATCGATAGCCAGACGGGTGAGTTCCCAGACATCGGGGGTGCGTGGCGCGCTTTCACCGGCAAGGGCGGTGGGGAAGATGGTGGGCAGCATATAGGCATCGGCACAGTTGAGTAGACGAATACAGCCACATAGCCCTTGTTCGTCCTCGATCAGGACCCAATGGGTGTCTGGCGTGTCGAAGCTGTCACGCTCCAGGCCCCGATGAGACTCGACATCCCAGCCTAGCCGGTCGGAAAAGACGCGATTTCGAAAGCGATAGAGTTCATTCTCCACCTCGTTTCGTGGATGTTCTCTCAATTTTCCTTTAAAAACCAACATTATGGACCCTCTATCTTGCTATTCGCCGTTATAATCACATGTCTGGCCAAGGGGGCTTTCATATGAACAGAGACCAACTGCTTGAGTACCTCGAACATTTCACTTCGGTGACAGACGGCAATCGTCTGGCCGAACTGATCGGTCGCTTTACGCTCGGGATGGGCTATGACTACTATCGCTTCGCCCTTATCATCCCGATGTCGATGCAAAGGCCCAAGGTGGTGCTGTTCAACCAGTGCCCCGATTCCTGGGTGCAGGCCTATACCGAAAACAACATGCTGGCGTGCGATCCGGTGATCCGGCTGGCACGCAAGCAGACGCTGCCCATTTACTGGAACCGCCTCGATGAGCGGGCCAGTTTTTTGCAAGAGGGAACCATGGACGTGATGGGGTTGGCAGCCGAGTTCGGGTTGCGTAACGGCATCTCATTCCCTCTGCACGGTGCAGCCGGGGAGAACGGTATCCTCTCCTTCATCACCTCCGAACGGGCCTCGAGCGATCTGTTGCTGGAGTCCTCGCCGATCCTCTCCTGGATGGCCAATTACATCTTCGAGGCGGCCATTCGGGTGGTGCGTTTCAGCATGATGGACAGTGCGGGTAAAGACCCCTTGACCGAGCGCGAGACCGAGTGCCTGTTCTGGGCCAGCGAAGGGAAGACCTCTAGCGAGATCGCCTGCATCCTCGGGATCACGGAGCGCACGGTCAATTACCATCTCAATCAGGTCACCCGCAAAACCGGCTCCATGAACCGCTATCAGGCCATTGCCAAAGGGGTTAGTACGGGGCTGTTGCTACCCAATCTGGAGCAAGTCGTGGTTACCAACTTCCCCAGATTGCTGCAGTAGGCTGAGCCCGCAGGCGCAACAGATTCTCCTGCCGCACTCTGAGGGTCACAATTGTCAGATCCGGTAATTGACAAGGGCTGGAACAGCAGTGGGTATGCCGGTTTTTATTAGCAAAATGAATCAATAAGTAAATCAATGAATTTCTAAGAAGGAACTACCATCGCTATAGTGCCGCTCATTCATCATTTCGAACGGTACTCTCCATGATGTTCGCAACGACACTACAAGGCTTCACCATCGGTCTGGCCATGATCATCCCTATCGGCGCCCAGAATGCCTTTGTGCTGAGCCGGGGCATCCATCGCAATCACCATCTGCTGACGGCCACGCTCTGCAGTTTCTGCGATCTCACCCTGATTGCTATCGGCGTATTTGGCGGGGCCAATGTGCTGGCCGCCAGCCCCTTCGGCATGGCGCTGCTCACCTGGGGGGGCGTGCTGTTTCTCGGCTGGTTTGGTGGCCGTTCCCTGCTCAGTGCCTGGCGTGGTAAAGGGGAGGGGCTTGCCGATTCTGCTCAGCAGATGGGTGCCAAAAGCGTGCTGGCGATGACGCTGGGAGTTACGCTGCTCAATCCTCACGTCTATCTCGATACCCTGATGCTGCTCGGCTCCCTTGGCAGTCAGGTGAGCGAGTCCCTGCGTCCGGCCTTTGCTGCGGGGGCCATGCTGGCCTCGCTGGTGTGGTTCTACTCGCTGGCGCTGGGTGCTGCGGCACTGGCGCCTTGGTTGGCTCGCAGCCAGGTACAGCGGGGGATCGACCTGCTGGTCGGCATCATCATGCTGAGCCTGGCTGTTCAACTGGCCATAGGACGTTGAGGAAGTTAAGGCGGCAGGAATGAGCGACCGGTAACAAAAAGATGCCACTCACATGAGTGGCATCTTTGCTATTGAAGGGGTCAGACCCTGAACTGGGAGAGCAGGCGCTGTTGCAGCAGGCTGGCCTGATGGAGCGAGGAGGCGAGTTGCAGACACTCCTGCGCCTCCTGTTCGCCGGTTCTGGCTTGCAGACTGATGCCGGAGACCTTGTCAGAGGAGTGGCTCAGGGTGTGTGACAGTTGCCCTGTGGCTACGGCCACCTGCTGCACCATGTCGGCCAGCTGGTCGATGGCGCCTTCCACCTTGAACAGGATCTGCTTGGTGTTCTCGGAGTCCTGCATGCCGGACTCCACCGTCTTGAGGTTGCGCTGCATCATCAGGTAGGCGGTCTCGGTCTGCTGCTGGATGCTGCTGATCACTTGGCTAATTTCGGCGCTTGATGTCGCGGTGCGATTGGCCAGGGTGCGCACCTCGTCCGCAACCACCGCAAAGCCACGTCCCATCTCCCCCGCGCGGGCCGCTTCGATGGCCGCATTGAGGGCCAGAAGGTTGGTCTGTTCCGAGATGCCGCTGATGGTGGAGATGATCTGGCCAATCTGACCCGCCTGCTCCTTGAGGGAGTTGATGGCGATGGCACACTCGCTCACCTCCTGTACCACCCGTTGCATGCCCGCGCTGGCGGAGGCAACATACTGGCTGCTCTCGGTGGTCAGCTGGCGCACCTCGTTGGCATTGTGGGCCGCCATGCTGCAGTTGTCCGAGATACCGGTGGCGACTTGCACCATCTGTTCACTGTCGTGGTGCAGGGCCAGCGCATGTTCGGCAGTCTGGCGGCTGCTCTGGCTGATTGCCTCCACCCGGTTGACCGAGGTGTGAACGTGTTCGCTGATGTGCTGGTTGTTGTCCATGGTGGAGCTGATCATCTTCTGCAATTTCTCGATGAAACGATCCACGCTGTTGGCCAGCGAGCCTATCTCGTCATCCCGTTGCAGGTTGATGCGGGCGTTGAGGTCTCCCTCGCCGGCGGCGATATCCTGCATCCGCTTGTCCACTTGCAGCAACGGGGTCACCAGCTTGCGGGTCAGCCAGAAGCCGCAGAGGGTGACCATGATCAGGCTCAGCAACAGGCCACCCAGCAGCAGGGTTCGGATCTGGCTGATGATGCCGTTGAGCTGGGCCACCTGATCCTCGACAGTGGCATCGCCGCTCTCCTCGATGGCAACCAGCTGTTGTCGCAGCTCATCGGCACTGACCTCATAGGCGGACTGCTGGGCCTGATAGCTGCCGAGCGCATCGACCCACTGTCCCATCAGTTGCTGATGCCGGGCCAACAGGGCGCGATACTCTGCCGACAGTGTCTTGCCGGCAAATTCGCCGGTTCCCTCGATATCGAACAGCCCGGTGCCGAGCATGCTGTCGATCGCTTCGTGGTAGAAATCGGTCGCTTCTTTCAACTCGACTTTGATCGCCTCTGTGACTCCTTGTCTGCGCATCTTCTCCAGCGCATAGAGTTGGCGCAAAAAGCCTATATTGGACTCCATCCCCCCATCGGCCGCTTCCCAGCGAGTGGAGAGGCCGCTGTTCCAGCTGATGGTCTGGTCGGGGGATTGGGTCAGCGCCTCGACCGCCCCATCGCCGATCACCTCCAGCTGGGTCGAGAGGCGAGCCATCAGATCGGCGTTGTGATGCAGGGCCTGATCCACCTCGGTATAGGCGTGATAGAGCGCCAGCAGCTTCTCTTGTTGCTGTTGATAGTCCTGCTTGTGCTGTTCCATGGTGGCAAGGGCTGCACCATCAATGAGCTGCCCCTGGCTGACCCGGGCCAGTGCGTCATCGGTCGCCGCCTTGGCTGCATCGAGTTCGGCGCGATTGAGCGGGGTGCCGTTTTGCATCTTCTGAATCTGTAGCTGTTGGTTGCCCAGCTCTATGGAGCCCTCCATGGCACCGTCGGCGGTCTGCCAGGCGGCGCCCAATACGTAGGAGAGCAGATTGGCTAGCCGCTGGCTGCCATACCAGCCAACGACCCCCATGCCCAGCGTACAGCCGAGCAATATGGCAAGACCCAGATTGGAGGTGGTAACAATTTTCATGTGATGGCCTTCCTTGGTATCGACATTGGCACCAGTTTCGGTTCCGAACGGGTTTAGTGTAGTGGTTTATCCCCCGCTCGGGGGCCGGTGCGGCGCTGAAACATCCCGTGCACTGGCTGCACCCGATCAAGCATGGTGGAAAATTGGATAAAAAGCCTCTCTGACCACAAGGGTGTTGCTGCCCTATGCTGGATACTTATCCAGTTATTCTTTATGCTATGAGCCAATTTACGAATAGTTGTATTGGTGAGGAGAGAGCCGTGATTGGTCGCTTGAGAGGCATTGTCATTGAAAAGCAGCCCCCCGAGGTCCTGCTGGAAGTGGGCGGGGTTGGCTATGAGGTGCAGATGCCGATGAGCTGCTTCTATGATTTGCCGGAGATCGGCAAGGAAGCGACCATCCATACTCACTTCGTGGTGCGGGAAGATGCCCAGTTGCTCTATGGTTTCAACCACAAACAGGAGCGGGCGCTGTTCCGCGAGCTGATCAAGACCAACGGAGTCGGCCCCAAGCTGGCGCTGGCGATTCTTTCCGGCATGACAGCTACCCAATTCGTGCTGAGTGTCGAACGTGAAGAGATAAGCTCTTTGGTCAAACTGCCGGGAGTCGGCAAGAAGACCGCCGAGCGTCTGGTGGTGGAGATGAAGGATCGCCTCAAGGGGTGGGTCAGTCACGACCTCTTCTCCCCGGCCATGGTCACCCTGCCAGCCAGTGAGCCCGAATTGCGGGCACCGGATGTGACCGAGGAGGCGGCCAGTGCGCTGGTGGCCCTAGGTTACAAGCCGCAGCAGGCGAGTCAGATTGTCAGCAAGATCGCCAAAGAGGGGATGTCGGTGGAAGATATCATCCGTGAATCCCTGCGTAGCCTGGTATGAGGTAGTTGATGATTGAAGCAGACCGCCTCATCTCGGCCAGTGCCGCCCGTGAGGATGACATTATTGACCGGGCTATCCGCCCCAAGAAGCTGGCTGACTACACCGGTCAGGATACCGTCTGCGAGCAGATGGAGATCTTTATCGAAGCGGCCCGTCAGCGGGGTGAAGCGCTCGATCACCTGCTGATCTTCGGCCCGCCGGGTCTGGGCAAGACTACCCTCGCCAACATCGTCGCCAACGAGATGGGGGTCAATATCAAGACCACCTCCGGCCCGGTACTGGAGAAAGCAGGGGATCTGGCGGCGCTGCTCACCAACCTTGAACCGAACGATGTGCTGTTCATCGACGAGATCCATCGCCTCAGCCCGGTGGTGGAGGAGGTGCTCTATCCGGCGATGGAGGATTACCAGCTCGACATCATGATCGGGGAGGGACCCGCAGCTCGCTCCATCAAGCTGGATCTGCCTCCCTTCACCCTGATTGGCGCCACCACCCGGGCCGGTTCACTCACCAGCCCGCTGCGGGATCGCTTTGGTATCGTCCAGCGGCTGGAGTTCTACAACGTCAAGGACCTGACCGATATCGTCTCCCGCAGTGCCCGTTGTCTGGGGCTAGACATGACGGAAGATGGTGCCATTGAGGTCGCTCGTCGCTCTCGCGGCACGCCGCGGATTGCTAACCGTTTGTTAAGGCGGGTGCGCGACTTTGCCCAGGTGAAATCCGATGGCCGGATCGACGGCCCCATTGCTGCTCGCGCCATGGACATGCTGGATGTCGATAACGAAGGTTTTGACTTCATGGACCGCAAGTTATTGTTGGCTGTGATAGACAAGTTTATGGGGGGCCCAGTGGGTCTCGATAATCTGGCCGCCGCGATCGGGGAAGAGAAAGATACTATCGAAGATGTGCTGGAGCCTTATCTGATCCAGCAAGGGTATCTGCAACGTACACCCAGAGGACGGATTGCGACCACACGAGCCTACGCTCATTTCGGTCTTCAGCGACCAGATGAGAAGTAAAAACAGTCGTTTGAACATGAAACCGCCGTCAAAGGCGGTTTTTTATTATCCGGGCAAAAAAAAGCCCACGGCGGATGCGGTGGGCAAAGACAATTCAGGATGGATGTTCACAGACAGTGAGTGCGTCTGGACACAGACCGGAAAATAAACAGGTGAGCCGTCGCGAGCTCTCAGAGTCGGTTCAGTTGATAGAGCTGAACAAAGGAAAGCTTGTAGTAACGGATGGTTTTAGCAACAAACTTTTTCATCTTCGATTCCAATAGACAGGTTCAAATTGATCGTCGAATACGTACCGTGAACCCGGATTAACCGGCCTGTATCCAAGGGTATGCCCTCACTGCGAGGCGCATTGTAGGAGTTCGAATCGACCCCGGCAAACAAGAAAAATTGCACTCTTCAAATTAGTTTATCTAATGTCTTTATTGATGAAATTGGTTCGCATGAGTATGCATTCTTTGCAATTTTAAATTGAGTTTTCGAATCATATTGACTGACTCGGATAACATGGAAAAAGGCGCGTCATTCACGCTTTTCAAATTAAACCGAGTGGCGGGATGTTAAATTCTTAAATTGATTTAAATCAATGTTTTACGCTTTATCGTGTTTTGTGATCTGGCTCGCGTCAATAATCGTGAAATAGATTAAAAATGCCTTTCAAAGCCATGTATGGCGGGTCCTTTTACATTGATTTCAATCAAATAAAGGTGATATAAAAACCCGGTCATCATGGGCGAGAATAAATTTAGGCTGATTGTTTTGGAATTGTTAAACATTAGCTTTATTTGTGTTCTCGTATTGCCTTGTTGTTAATGCCAGTGGTTACTGAACGCGTTTTGTTGTGACACGTCCCAATAAGGCTCATTCGCTAACCTCCAACGGAAGCTTTGTGCTTAAAACTTAAAATAGCCGTGCCAATAATCGGTGAGGAAACATCATGATTGCTGAGCATGTGGTAGACCTATCGCGGTTCCAGTTCGCTGCGACGGCCCTTTATCACTTTTTGTTTGTACCCCTGACGCTGGGAATGGCCTTTCTCCTGGCGATCATGGAATCCGTCTATGTGATGACCAACAACACCATCTACCGGGACATGACCAAATTCTGGGGTAAGTTGTTTGGTATCAACTTTGCCTTGGGGGTCACCACAGGTCTGGCCATGGAGTTCCAGTTCGGGACGAACTGGGCTTACTACTCCCATTATGTCGGCGATATCTTCGGGGCCCCGCTGGCTATCGAAGGACTGATGGCCTTCTTCTTGGAGTCCACCTTCGTCGGTATGTTCTTCTTTGGTTGGGATCGTCTGAGCAAGCATCAGCACCTGGCTGCCACCTGGTTGATGGCGCTGGGTACCAACCTCTCCGCCCTCTGGATCCTGGTCGCCAACGGCTGGATGCAGAACCCGGTCGGTGCCGAGTTCAACTTCGAATCCATGCGGATGGAGATGATGAGCTTCGCTGACGTGGTGCTCAACCCGGTTGCTCAGGTCAAGTTCGTCCACACTGTGGCGGCTGGTTATACCTGTGGCGCCATGTTTGTGCTGGGTATCTCCTCCTACTACCTGCTGAAGAATCGTGATGTGGCGTTCGCCCGTCGCTCCTTCGCCATTGCCGCTGCATTCGGTATGGCTTCCATCGTGTCCGTGCTGATCCTCGGTGACGAATCCGGTTACGAGACCGGTGAAGTGCAGAAGGTGAAACTGGCCGCTATCGAAGCTGAGTGGGAAACTGAACCTGCTCCGGCTGCCTTTACCCTGTTCGGTATTCCGAATCAGGAAGAGATGCGCACCGACTACGCCATCAAGATCCCCTATGCGCTGGGCATTATCGCGACCCGTTCTCTGGACGGTCAGGTAACCGGTCTGAAGGATCTGAAGAGCGAGCACGAACTGCGCGTCCGCAACGGTATGACCGCTTACGACCTGCTGACCAAGCTGCAATCCGGTGACAAGTCTGACGAGACCCGCGCTCGCTTCGACGAAGTGAAGCAGGATCTGGGCTACGGTCTGCTGCTCAAGCGCTACACCAGCAACGTGACCGATGCTACCGACGAGCAGATCAAGGCTGCTGTGGATGACTCCATCCCGCAGGTTCTGCCGCTGTTCTTCGCCTTCCGCATCATGGTTGCCGTCGGCATGCTGATGCTGGTGCTGATTGGTATGGCCTTCTATGACAGTGCCCGCCACCAGATCGGCAAGCGCAAGTGGCTGCTCAAGGGTCTGCTGTGGGGTATCCCGCTGCCGTGGATCGCCATCGAAGCTGGCTGGTTTGTTGCTGAATATGGTCGCCAACCCTGGACCATTGCAGAGGTGTTGCCGACTTCCCTCTCTGCATCCAACCTGCCTGCAGCCGAGATCTGGTTCTCTCTGATCGGTATCTGCCTGTTCTATACCGTACTTCTGGTTATCGAGATGTACCTGATGTTCAAGTATGCCCGTCTTGGCCCCAGCAGCCTGAAGACTGGCAAGTATCACTTTGAACAGATCAAGGCATAAGGAGAGCGACCATGTTTGATTACGAAACTCTGCGTGTCATCTGGTGGGCTCTGGTCGGCGTACTGCTGATCGGTTTTGCCATCACTGACGGCTTCGACATGGGGGTAGGCGCACTGCTCCCGTTCGTCGGCAAGAAAGATGTCGAGCGCCGCGTGATGCTCAACACCATGGGGCCGCACTGGGAAGGTAACCAGGTGTGGCTGGTCACTGCCGGTGGCGCCTTGTTCGCCGCCTGGCCGATGGTGTATGCCGCGACCTTCTCCGGCTTCTACATCGCCATGATCCTGACCTTGATGGCGCTGTTCCTGCGTCCGGTCGGTTTCAAGTACCGCTCCCTGCGTGCTGATGCCAAATGGCGCAGCAACTGGGATTGGGCCTTGTTCGCCGGTAGCGCCGTACCGCCCATCGTCTTTGGTGTAGCCTTTGGCAACCTGCTGCAAGGCGTTCCGTTCGAGTTTAACCAGTTCATGATGTTGACCTATCACGGCAACTTCTTTGGTCTGCTTAACCCGTTCGGCATTCTGGCTGGTCTGGTGAGCCTGTTCATGCTGCTCACCCAGGGCGCAACCTGGTTGATGATGAAGACCGACGGTGAAGTGCTGGCACGTTCCCGCACTGCCGCCATGATCTGCTCACTGCTGACCCTGGTGCTGTTTGCTGCCGCGGGTTGGTGGGTAAGCGGTATGGAAGGGTATGTCATCGTCAAGGCTGCCGCGACTGACGCGGTATCCAACCCGATGAACAAGGAAGTTGTCCTGCAGGCTGGTGCCTGGATGAACAACTACACCCTCTATCCGTGGATGGTGGCCGCCCCTGTACTGGGTCTGGCCATGAGCCTGCTGACTGCGCTGTTTGCCCGCATGAACATCGGCTGGCTGGCGTTTACCAGCTCCTCGCTGGCGATTGCCGGGGTCATCCTCACTGCCGGTTTCTCCATGTTCCCGTTCGTGATGCCCTCAAGCCTTGAGCCGTCACTGAGCCTGACCATGTGGGATGCTACCGCCTCTTTCAACACCTTGCAGGTGATGACTGTGGCTGCAGCGATCTTCGTACCGATTGTGCTGGGTTACACCATCTGGACTTACATCAAGATGTTTGGCCGGGTAACCAACAAGCACATCGAAGATAACCAACAATCTCTCTATTAAGAGGTGCGCTGACAATGTGGTATTTCACCTGGATCCTGGGGCTGTTGCTGGCCTGTGCATTTGGCATCATCAATGCGCTGTGGCTGGAACACACCGAGAACATGGATCGTCAGATCGATGAAAACAAGTGATCGACTCGCCAGGCTGGCCGCTCCACTGGAGCGGCAGCCGTGGCAGGGGTTGATGTTACTCGCGGCGGCCTTGTTGGCCGTCGCTATTTTACAGGCCCCCAATCTGATCGCGGCCAATACCAGCGAGCATGGTCTCTGGCTTGCTCCCTGGCTGATGTGGGCTGTCTGTTGTGGCGTACTTAACGGGCTTGGCTTTCATCTGAAAAGCCTGCCCGGATGTGTGCTGTTCAACCCCTGGCTCGCCTGGCCCAGTTTGTTGTATGGCCTCTGGCTGACACATTCATATTTCCTTTCATAAAAAACGGGGGGAGGCAGGATTTCCCTGTCTCCCCCTGCTTCTTTCCTATTCAGCCCTGCGCTATGATAGCCCCCCATCTGACTGTCGAATGGATCACAGATTGTTATGGGGGAAGTCTTTGAGTTTCCGGTGCGTGTCTACTACGAAGACACCGACGCCGGGGGCATCGTCTACAACGCCAATTATCTCAAGTTTATGGAACGTGCTCGCACCGAGTTTCTTCGTGCCAAAGGGGTCGAACAGGACGTCTGGCTGCAGGAGGGATATGCCTTCGTGGTGAGCCGAACTGAGATCGATTTCCGCTCGGCGGCCCGTTTTAATGAACTATTGAATGTATTAACGCAAGTGATTGAAGTGAAACGCGCATCCCTGCGCTTTTCGCAGCAGATCCTGGCGGCTGATGGACGACTGATCACCCAGGCCATGGTACAGATAGCCTGTGTCAGTCATCCGCAAATGAAACCTGTAGCTATACCTGAAAAAATCAAGGGAGTGCTGTTAAGTGCACGCTGAAATTTCGTTTATTGGCCTGTTTTGGCAAGCCAGCCTGTTGGTAAAACTGGTCATGATGACCCTGATGAGCATGTCTATTGTCTCGTGGGCGCTGATTATCCAGCGTTCAAAGGCGATCAAGGCGGCCAATCTCGCATCGGAACAGTTTGAAGATCGCTTCTGGTCAGGGGTCGATCTCAATCGCCTCTATCAGGAGTCCTCTTCCCGCCGCGATGACATCGAAGGCATGGAAGATATCTTCTACTCCGGCTTCAAGGAGTATGCCCGCTTGCTCAAGGCCGGTGCCCGTGGTCAGGATGCGGTGATGGATGGTACCTACCGCGCCATGCGCGTCTCCCTCTCCCGCGCGGTGGATGATCTGGAATCCAACTTGCCGGTGCTGGCGACCATTGGCTCCATCAGCCCCTATATCGGTCTGTTCGGTACCGTATGGGGGATCATGAACGCTTTTATCGCCCTGGGTCAGGTGCAGCAGGCCACCCTGCAGATGGTGGCACCGGGTATCGCGGAAGCGTTGATCGCTACCGCCATGGGTCTGTTTGCCGCTATCCCGGCGGTTATCTTCTACAACCGCTTCTCCAACAAGGTCGAGCGGCTGGAAAACGCCTACGCCAACTTCATGGACGAGTTCACCACCATTCTGAACCGTCAAATTGCACAGCAGCAGGGTGATCAGTAATGCAAACCTATCAGCGGATCCGGCGCAAGAAGGTGGCCGAGATCAACGTGGTTCCCTATATCGACGTCATGCTGGTGCTGCTTATCATCTTTATGGCGGTCACGCCGGTGATCACGCAAGGGGTCAAGGTGGATCTGCCACAGGCTGAGTCCGAGCAGTTGCCGGAAGATGCCAAGCCGCCCTTCATCGTCAGCGTCAATACCGAAGGCGAGTATGTCATCAAGGCTGGCGAAGCCGATGACGAGCCGGTGCCAAGCGGCACGCCAGAGGCGATGCAGCAATACATCACCGAAAAAGCCATGGGCTATCTGGCGATCAACCAGAATGCCCCCGTGGTGGTCGCGGGTGACAAGGCCGTGCGCTACGAAGAGGTGATCCTGTTGATGGTGGCCCTCAAGAAAGCGGGTGTGCCTCAGGTTGGCCTGATGACAGATCCGGTGAACTAACGGAGATGGATGTGAAGCGTGGTATTTCCGGTTATCTCATCGCGTCGTTTCTGCTGCACCTGATCATCGGCATCATTCTGTTTGTCGGGCTCGATTTCAGCAAACCGAAGCGACCTGAATCGAAGGGGCAGATCGTCAATGCCGTCATGCTCGATGAGAACTTCCTCAACGAACAGGCCAAGCAGATCCAGCAGCAGAAATCTCAGCCCAAGCCTCAAAAGGTAGAGAAAGAGAAGGATAAGGAAGACACCGATCTCGCCAAGCGCGAGCTGGCTCAGAAACAGGAGCAGCTTCGCATCGCCGAGACCAAGCGCAAGCAGGCCGAAGAGGCGACTCGCAAGGCCGAGGCCGAGAAGCAGAAGAAGGTGGCCGAGCAGAAGCAGGCGGAAGAGAAGGCCCAAAAAGCTGAGGAAGCCCGCAAGCTGGAAGAACAGAAGGCCAAGAAGGCCGAAGCCGAGCGTAAAGCGGCGGAAGCCGAAAGCAAGGCGTTGGCGCTGAAGAAGAAAAAGGAACAAGAGAAGAAAGAGGCTGAAGAGAAGGCAAAGGCGGCAGAAGCCAAGGCCAAGAAAGCGGAAGCTGACAAGAAGGCCAAAGCTGAAGCCGAGAAGAAAGCCAAGGCAGAAGCAGAGAAAAAAGCCAAAGCAGAGGCCGAGAAGAAGGCCAAGGAAGAGGCGGAGAAAAAGGCAAAAGCTGACGCAGAGAAGAAAGCCAAGGCCGAGGCCGAAAAGCAGGCCAAGATCGCGGCTGAGCGCAAGCGTAAAGCCGCCGAGCAGGCCAAGCTGCAAAAAGAGATGGAAGAGATGATGCAGCAGCAGCTGTCGGCTGAGGCCAATGCTCGCAGTCAGGCGGCATCGGCAGCAGCCCAGGGCGAAGTCGACAAATATGCGGCGCTTATCAAGGCCACTGTTGAGCGGTATATGATTTTGGATCCCACCATGCGGGGCAAAACATGTACTATCGGCGTACGTCTTGCGAGCAGTGGCTTTGTCATATCGGTAGATAACGGCCAGGGTGACCCGGCGGTCTGTCGTTCCGGTAAGGCGGCTGTTCTGAAAGCCAATCAACTGCCTGTGCCCAAGGATCCTGCGGCATTCGAGATGTTGAAGGAATTTAACCTGAAGTTAGAACCGAGTATCTAAGCGTGGTAAAACGAGGTTGCTTGCCTCCGGTTGGCAACCTCTCGCCGAGAAAGGAATTTAACCTCTCATCTATATTGGAACCGAGTATTTAAGCCATGATCAGAAAAGTATTTTTTGCTTTGGTTGGCTGTTTGTTGCTGGGCCAGAGTGCCCAGGCGGCCCTGGACATCGTCATCACCGGCGGTATTGATAGCGCACGCCCCATCGCCGTCGCCCCCTTCAAGTGGGAAGGTAACGGGCAGTTGCCGCAGGACATCGCGGAAGTGGTCTCCAACGACCTGATGCGCAGCGGCAAGTTCAAGCCGCTGGCCCGTGGCCAGATGCCGCAGACCCCGAGCAGCAGCAGCGAGATCAACTTCGCTCCCTGGGCCTCCCAAGGGGTTGAAGCCGTGGTGGTGGGTTCCATTTCGGCAGTCGGTGACGGCACCTACAAGGTCAACTTCGAGCTGGTCGATGTGCTGAAAGGCCAGCTGGCCAAGGCACAAGGTGGCGAGAGCAACGGTTACATCCTGGATAGCCGTATGGCGACCATCCCGGGTGCCCAGATGCGCCAGTTTGCCCACCGTATCTCAGACATCGTCTATGAGCGTCTGACTGGCGAGCGCGGTGCCTTCCTGACACGTCTGGCTTACGTCTCCGTACAGCAGGGTACCCAGTTCCCGTACCAGCTGCGCATTTCTGACTACGACGGTTACAACGAGAAGACCCTGCTGCGCTCCCGCGAGCCCTTGATGTCTCCGGCCTGGTCGCCGGATGGCAGCAAGCTGGCTTATGTGAGCTTCGAGAACCAGAAGTCCGAAATCTACGTGCAGGATATCTACACCCAGCAGCGCAGCCTGATCACCAGTTTCCGCGGTATCAACGGGGCGCCGGAGTGGTCTCCAGATGGTCGTCGTCTGGCTATCGTTCTCTCCAAAGATGGTTCACCGAACCTCTATGTGGTTGATGTCGCTAGCAAGCAGCTGACCCGCGTCACAACCAGCCGTGTGATCGACACTGAACCCTCCTGGATGCCGGATGGGCAAAATTTGTTGTTCACCTCTGAACGTGGTGGCAAACCCCAGATTTATAGCGTAAATTTGGCGACTGGTATGACTCGCCGGATGACTTGGGAAGGTGAATCCAACCAGGGTGCATCCATCACTCCTGATGGCAAAATCATGGTGATGGTGACCCGTGTTCAGGGACAGTATCGTATTGCCCGTCAGGACATGGAAAACAATGCCCTGTTGGTCCTTACCCAGAGTGCTCTGGATGAGTCGCCAAGTGTGGCTCCCAATGGCAGCATGATCATTTATGCCACCATCTATCAGGGTCGTAAGAGTCTCGCGTTGGTGTCGACTGATGGTCGCTTCAAGGCTGTGCTTCCGACCAGTAGCGGTGAAATTCGTGCACCAGCTTGGTCGCCCTTCTTGAATTGATAAAAATCCAATTGTTTTTTGTTTTGTTATAAAGGTTTAAGGAAATAGCATGCAACTCAATAAACTGCTCAAGGGTTTGGCCATCGCACTGCCACTGTTCACCCTGGCCGCTTGTAGTTCTTCTTCTGATTCCGACGCCGCTGGCGCTGAATCAGGTATGACCGACGGCATGGGCGGTGTACAAACCGGCGGCGCCAACGGCATGTTGTCCCCGGAAGAGCAGATGCGTCAGAAGTTCGAAGCACTGCAGCGTGACAACGTGATCTACTTCCCGTTCGACGGTTACGATATCCAGGGTCAGTACGCTGATCTGCTGGATGCCCACGCCAGCTACCTGCGCGAGCGCCCGAGCGTTAAAGTCCTGATCGAAGGTCACGCCGATGAGCGCGGTACTCCGGAGTACAACATCGCCCTGGGCGAGCGTCGTGCCAAGGCTGTTGCCAAGTATCTGCAAACCCTGGGTGTGCAGGCCGAGCAGCTCTCCATCGTCAGCTATGGCGAAGAGAAGCCGCTGGATCTGTCCCACACCGAGGATGCCTTTGCCAAAAACCGCCGCGCGGTTCTGGTTTACTAAGGTTTAAACCGAACGAAGTTCGTTTATATGCAAGCGGCCATTTCGATGGCCGTTTTATTTGCACTAAACGCCAAGGTTTGATCCGAATGAAATCTGCATATGCGAGCGACGATGGCGCTGGCCGTTTTATCTGTACTAAACGCTAAGGTTTGATCCGAATGAAATCTGTGTACAAGCAAGCTGTCGTTGCGCTGGCCGTAATGGTTGCTCTGAATGCGCAAGCTGCAGCACCGGTCAGCGATCTGGGCGGTGACTCGGGTGGTGGCGTTGTCCTTAGTGGCAACAACGGCGCCATCGTGCCCACCGGTAGCCTGGAAGATCGGGTTGCCCTGCTGGAGCGCACCCTCAATGCCCGTCTGCGACTGCAAGCTGAATTGCAGCAACAGGTCGACTCCCTGCAAGGGGAGGTTTCCGAGCTGCGTGGTCAGCTGGAGCAGCAGACCTACCAGATGGAACAGTCGCAAGAGCGCCAGCGTCAGCTCTATCAGGAGCTCGACAAGGTTGCCAGCAGCCAGCAGGCTGCACCGGCCACCGCGGCCCCTGCTGCTGCCGCTACACCGGCTGCTGCGGCCAATTACTCAACCAATCAGGATGAGAATCAGGCCTACGACGCAGCGGTCAACATGGTGCTCAAAGAGAAGAACTACGACAAAGCCATTCCGGCTTTCCAGGGCTTCATCAAGCAGTACCCCAATTCGGGCTATGTTCCCAATGCACACTACTGGCTCGGCCAGTTGCTGTTCAACAAGGGTGACAGAGCCGGAGCCTCGGCCCAGTTTTCGACCGTGGCCAACAAATACAGCAAATCCCCCAAGCGAGCCGATGCGCTGCTGAAGCTGGGTATGCTGGCGCAGCTGGATGGCAAGAAGGCGGAAGCTAAATCCTTCTATGAGCAGGTGATCAAGGGCTATCCCAACACCTCGCCAGCCCAGTTGGCCAAACAGAGTCTGGCCAAGCTGTAACATTGCTGTATGTCACTGTTTTCGTAACGCTACTGTAAAAACAGCCTGCATTTGTACGCACAGTGAGCAAACGGATTTAAATTACGAATTTTCTGTTGCACCGGAAATTTAAATCCGTAATATAGGCCGCCGTCAGAGCCGAAGCAGTAATGCAGTCGGAACTGGTCGTGGTGAGGGTCGTTAGCTCAGTCGGTAGAGCAGTTGACTTTTAATCAATTGGTCGCTGGTTCGAATCCAGCACGACCCACCATTTTCTCCACTCGGTGGAGACAGAATTCCCAGGTCGTTTAGCTCAGCTGGGAGAGCACCTCCCTTACAAGGAGGGGGTCACTGGTTCGATCCCAGTAACGACCACCATTTTGTAAAAAAATGATTTAGATGGGTCGTTAGCTCAGTCGGTAGAGCAGTTGACTTTTAATCAATTGGTCGCTGGTTCGAATCCAGCACGACCCACCATC